>DASWMK010000192.1 GCA_036399815.1 Acidimicrobiales bacterium | reverse complement strand
ACGATCCGCTCCTCATCGATTCGACAGCGTCGAGGATTGCCCTGGCGACGCCCCGCTTGCCGGTCAGCGGGACATCTTTGTCGACGCCGTCGGCCCGGACGATCACGACGGCGTTCGTGTCGTGCCCGAACCCGACACCCGGGGCCGAAACGTCGTTGGCGACGACCAGGTCGACCCCTTTGCGCACCAGCTTGGCCCTCGCGTTCGCCACCACGTCGGTGGTCTCCGCGGCGAAGCCGACCAGCACCTGGCCGGGCCGCCGCCGGGCCCCGAGGCCGGCGAGGATGTCGGGGGTCGGCTCGAGCACGACGTCGGGCGGGCCCCCCTCCTTCTTGATCTTGTGGTCGGCGACGGCCTTCGGCCGGAAGTCGGCGACGGCCGCGGCCATCACGACCACGTCGGCCTCCTCGGCGGCGGCGGCCACGGCCGCCTCCATCTGCGCCGCGCTCTCGACCCGCACGACCTCGGCGCCGGGCGGGCCGGGCAGGTCGGTGGTCGTGACGAGGACGACGTCCGCGCCGCGGGCCACGGCCTCGTCGGCGACGGCGTGGCCCTGCTTGCCCGACGACCGGTTGCCCAGGTAGCGGACGGGGTCGAGCGGCTCGCGGGTGCCGCCGGCGGTGACCACGACGCGCACGCCGGCGAGGGACCGGGGGGTGAGCGCGGCCTCGACGGCGGCGACGACCACGGCCGGGGCGGCGAGGCGGCCGGCCCCCACGTCGCCGCCGGCCAGCCGGCCGGCCTCGGGCGGCACCACGACCACGCCCCGCCGGCGCAGCACGGCCAGGTTGTCCTGCACGGCCGGGTGCTCCCACATCTCGGTGTGCATGGCCGGCGCGACGACCACCGGCGCCCGGGTGGCGAGCAGGGTGGCGGTCAGCAGGTCCGAGGAGATGCCGGCCGCGTACGAGCCGAGCAGGCGGGCGCTGGCCGGGGCGACCACGACGGCGTCGGCCGACTGCCCGAGGCGGGTGTGCGGGATCGGGTGGGGCCCGTCCCAGAGCGAGGTCTGCGCCGGCTCGGAGGCCAGCGCGTCGAACGTGGCCGTGCCGACGAAGCGGGTGGCCGAGCGGGTCAGGACCGGGGCGACGTGGGCCCCGGCGTCGACGAGGCGCCGGCACACCTCCACCGCCTTGTAGGCGGCGATCCCGCCGGTGACGCCGAGGACGACCCGGCGGCCGGCCAGCACGGCGTGGCCCCTACTCGCCGGCGCCGGCCTCGCCGTCGGTCGACGGCTCGCCCTGCTCGCCCTCCCCGGTCGGCCGGAACGTGATCTTGTCGGCGGCGATCTCCTCGAAGGCGATCGACAGCGGCTTCGACGCCGCCGAGGTCACCTGCGGCGGCACGATGGCGCCGAGGCCCTCGCCGAGCTGACCGTAGTAGGCGTTGATCTGCCGGGCCCGCTTGGCGGCCAGGGTGACGAGCGTGAACTTCGAACCGGCCCGGCCGAGGAGCTCCTCGATCCGGGGGTTCATCATCGTGTCGTGGCGGACAGCCATCGGATCTCCGGGCGCGGTGGGGCGGGCAGGGGCAGCGTCCCAGGGTAGCAGCGCCCCTCCCCGCCCCCACGGAGGGCGCCGCGTCAGGACTTGCGCTCGAAGGCCTTCTTCAGCGACTCGCGCTGGGAGCGGCCGAGGCCCCGCAGCCGCCGGGTCTCGCTGATCCCCACCGACTCCATCGTCCGCCTGGCCTTCACCTTGCCGACGCCGGGCAGCGACTCCAGCACGGCGAGGACCTTCATCTTCCCCACGGTCTCGTCCGCGTCGGCCTGGGTGAAGAGCTCGTCGAGGGACACCGACCCCATCTTGAGCTTCTCCTTCAGCTCGGCGCGCTGGCGGCGGGCGGCCGCGGCCTTCTCGAGGGCAGCGGCTCGCTGGTCGGGCGACAGAGAAGGAGGCAGAGGCATGGCGCGCACCCTAGCGGCTGGTGCGGCGGGGGTATCGCCCCCGGAGCGACCGCGGCGCCGGCCCGCGAGGGGCGCCCTCCCCCCGGCGGCCGAGGGCCGGGCAGCCGCCCCGGTGGAGCACGACGGGCGCCGCCCGGAGGACCACCGAGGGCGCGGCCGCGCCGGGCGTCCGCCGCCGGGCGGGTGGCCGCGGGCGGCGTGGTCGCCCGGGGCACGGCGCCCCGCCCCGGGGCCTCCGCGGTCAGGCGAGCTGAGCGACGAGGGCTCCGCCGGTCAGGCGAGCTCGGCGACGGGGCCTCGCCGGTCAGGCGAGGTCGGCGACGGGGCCCGCCGGTCAGGCGAGCTCGGCGACGAGGGCCTGGGCAGCGGCGGCGCGGTCGGGCGCGGCGGTCACCGCCCGGCCGACGACGAGCACGTCGGCGCCGGCGGCCAGCGCCTCCTTCGGCGTGGCCGCCCTGGCCTGGTCGTGGTGGGCGGTGCCGGCCGGGCGGATGCCCGGGACGACGACGGTGAGGCGGGGCGCGTACGTCCGCGCCTCCTTGGCGTCCTCGGCCGCGCACACGATCCCCTTGCAGCCGCCCTCGACGGCGATGCGGACCCGCTTGGGGACGATGTGGGGCGGCGCGTCCCGGTCGCTCGTGAGCACGGTGACGGCGACGGCGACGGGCGCCGGCAGGCCGGCCCGCTCGGCGCCCTCGCACAGCCCGTCCACCCCGGCCCGCAGCATCTCGACCCCGCCGTGGGCGTGGAAGGTCACGTACGACGCCCCGAGCGCGCCGAGCACCTTGGCCGCCTTGTGCACGGTGTTCGGGATGTCGTGCAGCTTGAGGTCGAGGAAGACGTCGTAGCCGAGGTCGGCGAGGGCGCCGATGGCGTCGGGGCCGACGGCCGTGTACAGCTCCAGGCCGACCTTGGCCGTGCCGAACCAGGGCCGCAACTCCTTCGCCACCCGCAGGGCGGCGACCAGGTCGTCCAGGTCGAGGGCGAGGGCCAGCCGGTCGCGCACGTCGGCGGCCGCGGTGGTGGTCGACCCGTCATCCATGGGCTGCTCCGATCAGCTCGCCGGCACGCCGCACCCCGTGGCGCCGGCACCAGTCTTCCAGGCCGGCCAGCACCCGGGCCGGGGCGCGCGGGTCGGCGAAGGTCGCCGTGCCCACCTGGACGGCGGACGCGCCGGCCAGCAGCAGCTCCACGGCGTCCTCGGCCCTCGCCACCCCGCCGACCCCGACGACGGGCAGCGACGGCAGGGCGGCGTGGACGTCCCACACGGCCCGCACGGCGACCGGGTGGATGGCCGGGCCGGACAGCCCCCCGCCGCCGGCGCCCAGCCGGGGCCGGCGGGTCTCGGGGTCGACGGCCAGGCCCATCACCGTGTTGACGAGGGTGACGGCGTCGGCGCCTGCGCCGGCCGCGGCCTCGGCCACGGCGACGAGGTCGGTGACGTTGGGGCTGAGCTTGGCCCACCGGGGCCGGCCGCAGGCCGCCGTCGCCGCCATCACCTCGGCCGTCGCCGCCGGCGAGTGGGCGAACATGCGGCGGCGCTCCTCGACGTTCGGGCAGCTGAGGTTGACCTCGACGGCGACGACGGCCGGCGGCGCCCCGGCGAGCAGGGCGGCGGCCTCGGCGTAGCCGTCGACCGTCGTCCCCCAGATGCTGGCGACGACCCGGGCCCCGGCGGCGGCGAGGGCCGGCAGGTCCTGGTCCAGCCAGGCGGCCACGCCCGGGCCCTGGAGCCCGACGCTGTTCAGCATGCCGGCCGCCGTCTCGACCACCCTGGGCGCCGGGTTGCCGGCCCACGGGCCGGCCGAGAGCGACTTCACGACGACGGCGCCGAGCGCCGACAGGTCGAGGTAGCGGCCGAGCTCGGCGCCGTGCCCGGCGGTGCCCGACGCCGTCATCACCGGGTTGGGCAGGGCCACCGGCCCGACGGCCGTCGCCAGGTCGGGGGTCACACGGGCAGGGTGAGCTGGTCGGACCGCTCGCCCCGGTGGTACTCCTGGAGCGACCGCACCCGCGCCGCGTGCGTCGCCATGTCGGCCACGCCGGTCGCCGCCGCCAGGGCGGCCGCCGCCGTCGTGAGGCAGGGCACGCCGGTCGCCGCCGCCGCCCGCCTGATGGGCCGCCCGTCCGCCCTCGGCCCCCGGCCCCGGGGCGTGTTGACGACGAGCGCCACCTTGCCGCTCTCGACGAGGTCGACCACGCCGGGGCCGACGGGGTCGCCGACCTTGGCCGCCACGACGTCCACGGCCACGCCGTTGGCCTCGAGGTGGGCGGCCGTGCCGGAGGTGGCGGCGATGGTGAAGCCGAGGTCGGCGAAGCGGCGGGCGGCGGCCAGCCCGGCCGGCTTGTCCCGGTCGGCCAGCGAGAACAGCACCATCCCCTCGCGGGGCAGGGTGAACCCGGCCGCCACCTGGCTCTTCGCGAACGCCAGGCCGAACGTGCGGTCCACGCCCATGACCTCGCCGGTCGCCCGCATCTCCGGGCCGAGCACGGTGTCGACGTCCGGGAAGCGGTTGAACGGCAGCACCGCCTCCTTCACGGCGACGTGGCCGGTGGCCGGCTCGCGCAGCAGCCCCTCGTCCCGCAGCTCGGCGAGCGTGGCCCCCACCATCACCCGGGCGGCGACGGCGGCCAGCGGCACCCCGGTGGCCTTGGCCACGAGCGGCACCGTGCGCGAGGCGCGGGGGTTGGCCTCGATGACGAACACCTCGCGGCCGCCCTTCACCGCGTACTGCACGTTGAGCAGGCCGCGGACGTCCAGCGCCTCGGCGATCGCCGCGGTGTGGTCGTGCAGCAGCGCGACGGTCTCGGGCGGCAGGGTGGGCGGCGGGATGGCGCACGCGCTGTCGCCCGAGTGCACCCCGGCCTCCTCCACGTGCTCCATCACCCCGCCGACGAGCACCTCGCCGGTGGCGTCGCGCACGGCGTCGACGTCGACCTCGGTGGCGTCCTCCAGGAACCGGTCGATCAGCACCGGGCGCTCGGCCGACAGGCCGCCCTCCCGGCCGAGGCTGCCGAACCGGGCCAGCTCGGCCATGGCCGCCCGCAGCCCGGCGTCGTCGTAGACGATCTCCATGGCCCGCCCGCCGAGCACGTACGACGGGCGCAGCAGGGCCGGCCAGCCGACCCGGGCGACGACGGCGAGCGCCTCCTCCACGGTCGTGGCCGTGCCGCCGGCCGGCTGGGGGATCTCCAGGCGGGCGCACAGCGCGGCCCACCGCTCCCGGTCCTCGGCGGCGTCGATCGACGCCGGCGACGTGCCGAGGACGAGGCCCGGGTCGAGCCGGCCGGCCAGCTTCAGCGGCGTCTGCCCGCCGAGGCCGACGACCACGCCGGCCAGGGTGCCGGCCGCGGCCTCGGCGTCGAGCACGTTCTGCACGTCCTCGTAGGTGAGCGGCTCGAAGTACAGGCGGTCGCTCGTGTCGTAGTCGGTCGACACCGTCTCCGGGTTGCAGTTGACCATCACCGTGTCGAACCCGGCGGCCCGCAGGGCGAAGCTGGCGTGCACGCAGCAGTAGTCGAACTCGATGCCCTGGCCGATGCGGTTGGGGCCGGAGCCGAGGATGACGACGGCCGGCCGCTCCCCCGCCGGCACCTCGTCCTCGTCCTCCCACGTCGAGTACAGGTACGGCGTGGCCGCCTCGAACTCGGCGGCGCAGGTGTCGACCGTCTTGTACGTCGGCCGCACCCCGGCGGCCAGCCGGCGGCGCCGGACCTCGCCCTCGTCCACCCCCCACAGCCAGGCCAGCTGGGCGTCGGCGAACCCGAGCCGCTTGGCCCGCCGCCAGGCGGCCCGGTCCATGCCGTCGAGCCCGGTGGCGGCCAGCGCGGCCCGCTCCTCGGTGATGGCGGAGATCTGGTCGAGGAACCAGGGGTCGACGCCGGTCGCCGCGGCCAGGTCGTCCACGGAGATGCCCCGGCGCAGCGCCGCCTCGAGGTGGAACGGCCGGTCGGGGGTGGCCACCGACGCCCGGCGCACGAGGTCGGCGTCGGTGGCGTCGTCCAGGGCGGCCTCGGCCGGGTCGCAGTTCAGCCCGAGCCGGCCGTGCTCGAGGGAGCGCAGCGCCTTCTGGAGCGACTCGGGGAACGTGCGCCCGAGGGCCATGGCCTCGCCCACCGACTGCATCGACGTGCCCAGCACGCCGGTCGTGCCCGGGAACTTCTCGAACGCCCACCTGGGCACCTTGGTGACGACGTAGTCGATGGTCGGCTCGAAGCTGGCCGGCGTCTTCCTCGTGATGTCGTTCGGGATCTCGTCGAGCGTGTAGCCGACGGCCAGCCGGGCGGCGATCTTGGCGATCGGGAAGCCGGTCGCCTTCGAGGCCAGCGCGCTGCTGCGCGAGACGCGCGGGTTCATCTCGATCACGACCTGCTCGCCGGTGCGCGGGTTCACGGCGAACTGCACGTTGGACCCGCCGGTCTCGACGCCGACCCGGCGCATGCACGTGAAGGCGGCGTCCCGCATGGCCTGGTACTCCACGTCGGACAGGGTCTGGGCCGGGGCGACCGTGATCGAGTCGCCGGTGTGCACGCCCATCGGGTCGAGGTTCTCGATCGAGCAGACGACCACGCAGTTGTCCGCCCGGTCCCGCATGACCTCGAGCTCGTACTCCTTCCAGCCGGCGATGGACCGCTCGACCAGCACCTCGCCGATCGGGCTGGCGGCCAGGCCGGCGGCCGTGATGCGGCGCAGCTCGTCGAGGGTGGCGGCCATGCCCGTGCCCCGCCCGCCGAGGATGTAGGCGGGGCGGACGATGACGGGCAGGCCGATCTCGGCGACCGCGGCCTCGGCCTCCTCCACGCTGCGGGCGATGGCCGACGCCGGCACGGCCAGGCCGACCTCCTGCATGGCCCGCTTGAACCGCTCCCGGTCCTCGGCCGTGGCGATGGCCTCCGCGTCCGCGCCGATCAGCTCGGGCGTGCCCGGCGCGCCGACCACGCCCCGCTCCACGAGCGCCATGGCCAGGTTGAGCGCCGTCTGCCCGCCGAGGGTCGGCAGCACGGCGTCGGGCCGCTCCCGTGCGATCACCGCGGCGACCACGTCCGCCTCGAGGGGCTCGACGTAGGTGGCGTCGGCGAAGTCCGGGTCGGTCATGATCGTCGCCGGGTTGGAGTTGACCAGCACGACCCGGTAGCCCTCGGCCCGCAGCACCCGGCAGGCCTGGGTGCCCGAGTAGTCGAACTCGCAGGCCTGGCCGATGACGATGGGGCCGCTGCCGATCAGCAGGATGCTCTCGAGGTCGGTCCTACGGGGCATGGCGGTCCATCAGGCCGGCGAACTCCTCGAACAGGTAGCGGGCGTCGTGCGGGCCGGGCCCGGCCTCGGGGTGGTACTGCACGCCGAAGGCCGGCACGTCCCGGCAGCGCAGGCCCTCGACCACGCCGTCGTTGAGGTTGACGTGGGTGACGTCGGCCCCGGGCACGGTGCCGTCGACCACCGCGAACCCGTGGTTCTGGCTGGTGATCTCGACGGCCCCGTCGGACAGGCGGCGCACCGGGTGGTTGCCGCCGTGGTGGCCGAAGCGCAGCTTCTCGGTGCGGCCGCCCAGCGCCGTCGCCAGCAGCTGGTGGCCGAGGCAGATGCCGAACACCGGCACCTCGCCGAGCAGCCCGCGGATGGCGTCGGCGGCGCCCTCGACGGCGGCCGGGTCGCCAGGGCCGTTCGACAGGAACACGCCGTCCGGCTCCCTCGCCAGCACGTCGGCCGCGGGGGTCGACGCGGGCACGACCTCGACGGTGCCGAGCCGGCGCAGGTGGCGGAGCATCGTCCACTTCACGCCGAAGTCGTAGGCCACGATGCGGCGGCGGGCCTCGCCGGTGGCGTCCAGGGTCCTGGGCTCGGCGCAGGTGACGGACGCGACGAGGTCGACCCCGTCGGTCCCCGGCTCCGCCAGGGCGGCGGCGAGGAGGTCGGCGTGGTCGGCCGGACCGAGCGCGGCCGGCATGGCGCCGGCGTCGCGGATGTGGCGGGTGAGCCGCCGGGTGTCGACGCCCGCGATCCCGGCCATGCCGGTCGCCCGAAGCCAGGCGCCGAGGCCCTCCTCGGCCCGCCAGCTGCTCGGCCGCCTGGCCAGGTCCCGCACCACCACCCCCCGGCACGCCGGCCGGGCCGCCTGGAGGTCGACGGGGGTGACGCCGTAGTTGCCGACGTGCGGGTACGTGAAGGCGACGATCTGGCCGGCGTAGCTCGGGTCGGTCAGCACCTCCTGGTAGCCGGTGAGCGCCGTGTTGAAGACGACCTCGCCGGTGGCGACGCCCCCCGGCGGCTCGGCGCCGACGGCCTCGCCCTCGAAGGTCGTGCCGTCGGCGAGGACGAGGAGCGCGGGCGTCACCGCTGCGCCTCGCCGTCGACCACGACCGGCTCGCCCCGGAGGACCGTGTGGCGGACGCGGCCGGTCAGGCGGCGGCCGGCGTAGGGCGTGTTGCGGCTGCGGCTCGCCAGGCGGGCGGGGTCGACCGTCCACGCCGCGGCCGGGTCGACCACGCACAGGTTGGCCGGGCGGCCCTCGGCCACCGGGCCGCCGTGCTCGTCGGCCACCCGGGCGACGGCCGCCGGCCGCCACGACAGCAGGGCCAGGATGGCCGCCGGGTCGAGGGCGAGCTCGGTGAGGGCGACGGCGAGCGCCGTCTCCAGGCCCAGCATCCCGGGCGGGGCCTGGTCGAAGGGCTTCTCCTTCTCCTCCTGGGCGTGCGGGGCGTGGTCCGTGGCGATGGCGTCGACGGTCCCGTCGGCCAGGCCGGCCCGCACGGCGTCCACGTCGGCCTGGGGGCGCAGCGGCGGGTTGACCTTGAACACCGGGTCGTAGCCGGCCACGGCGGCGTCGGTGAGCACGAGGTGGTGCGGGGTCGCCTCGGCGGTCACCGGGAGGCCCTCGGCCTTGGCCGCGCGCACGAGGTCGACCGAGCGGGCCGTCGACAGGTGCTGGAAGTGGACGCGGGCGCCGGTGAGGCGGGCGAGGGCGACGTCGCGCAGGACCATCACCTCCTCGGCCTCGGCCGGCACGCCGGGGATGCCGAGCCGGCTCGACCACTCGCCCTCGTGCATGTGCCCGCCCTCCGCCAGGGCGGCGTCCTCGCAGTGCTGGGCGAGGGTCACGTCGAGGCCGGTGGCGTACTCGAGGGCCCGGCGCATGAGGCGGGCGTCCTGCACGCCGGTGCCGTCGTCGGTGAACAGGCGCACGCCGAGGGCCGCCATCTCCGCCATCGGGGCGAGCAGCTCGCCCCGCCGGCCGACGGTGATGGCGCCGGCCACCCGCACGTCGCAGGCGGCGTGGCGGCCGAGGTCGAGCACCTCGCGCACCACGCCGGCCGAGTCGACGGCCGGCTCGGTGTTGGGCATGGCCACCACGCACGTGAAGCCGCCGAGGGCGGCGGCCCTGGCGCCGGTCTCGACCGTCTCGGCCTCCTCCCGCCCGGGCTGGCGCAGGTGGGTGTGCAGGTCGACGAGGCCGGGGGCGACGAGGCACCCGCCGGCGTCGAGCACGGTCGCTCCCCTGGGGACGTCGAGGCCGGGCCCGACGGCGGCGACCGTCCCGCCGTCCACGAGCACGTCCGCCCGCCGTGTGCCCGTGGCGTCGACGACCGTGCCGCCCCTGACCAGCAGGCGGGTCACGCCGTCACCTCCGCGAGCAGCGAGAACAGCACCGCCTGGCGCACCGCGACCCCGTTCTTGACCTGCTGGGTGATCACCGACCTTGGCAGATCGGCGACCTCGGCCGCCACCTCGACCCCCCGGTTCATCGGCCCGGGGTGCATGACGATGGCCTCGTCGGGCAGCAGCGCGGCCCGGCGGGGGGTGAGGCCGTAGCAGGTCGTGTACTCGCGGAGCGACGGGAGGAGCGCCTCGGTCATGCGCTCCCGCTGCATGCGCAGCAGGTAGGCGACGTCGACCTTGGGCAGCACGGCGTCGAGGTCGGTGCTGACCTCGACCGGCCACGACTCGACGGCCGGGGGCAGGAGGGTGGGCGGGGCGACGAGGGTGACCTCCGCGCCGAGCATGGTGAAGGCCAGCACGTCGGAGCGGGCCACCCTGGAGTGCTTCACGTCGCCGACGATGGCGATGCGCCGGCCCTCGACCGAGCCGAGCCGCTGGCGGATCGTGTAGCAGTCGAGCAGGGCCTGGGTCGGGTGCTCGTGCCAGCCGTCGCCGGCGTTGATCACGGACGCGTCGACCCACGAGGCGATCTGCCACGGCACGCCGGCCGAGGCGTGGCGCACGACGATGGCGTCCACGCCCATGGCCACGATGGTCTCGACCGTGTCCCGCAGGCTCTCGCCCTTCTTCACCGCCGAGGTGCCGACGCTGAAGTTCATGGTGTCGGCGGACAGGCGCTTGGCCGCCGTCTCGAACGACAGCCGGGTGCGGGTCGAGTCCTCGTAGAACAGCGACACGACGGTGCGGCCCCGCAGCGCCGGCACCCGCGGGATGGGCCGCTCGCCGACCTCGACGAACGTGTCGGTCAGGCGCAGCACCTCCTCGATGCCGTCGGCGCCGAGGTCCGCGATCGAGAGCAGGTGGGTCATCGGACCATCTCCCCGAGGTCGACCCCGTCCTCGCGCACGTCGACGACCTCGTCGCGGCGGGTCGGCAGGTTCTTGCCGACGAAGTCCGGGCGGATGGGCAGCTCGCGGTGGCCCCGGTCGACCATCACGGCCAGCTGGACGGCCCTGGGCCGGCCGAAGTCGGTGACGGCGTCGAGCGCGGCGCGGATGGTGCGGCCGGTGAACAGCACGTCGTCGACCAGCACGACGACCGCGCCGTCGAGGCCGACCGGGATGGCGGTGACGGCCTCGGGCAGGACCGGCCGCAGGCCGATGTCGTCGCGGTAGAGGGCGACGTCGAGCGAGCCGACGGGCACGGCCACCCCCTCGATCCGCTGGAGGGCGTCGCCCAGCCGGTGGGCCAGCGGCACCCCGCCCGTCTGGAGCCCGATCAGCACCACCCCGTCGAGCCCGTGGTTGCGCTCGACGATCTCGTGGGCCATGCGCCAGACGGCCCGCTCGAGGTCGGCGGCGTCCATCACCTGGCTCCGGGCGACGAAAGCGCCCCCGTACGGGGGCGCCAGCTTCCGTTCGCGTTCGGCCACGTGCCTCCTCCCGTTCGGGCCTCACAGGACCCGCTTCACGGTCGGGAGGGGACGCTAACCCACGACCACCACCGGGTCGTGGATCGCCCCCGAGGGGACCTACCGGCGGCTTGCGTGAACGGCCGCCCTGACGCGGGCGGCGATGCGGGCGGAGGCCGGGTTGGCGGGGTCGACCTCGGTCGCCACCTGCAAAGCGAGGGCCGTCGTGGCCCAGGTCGCCAACAGGACGGCCGCCCTGGTGGCCACGCCCCTCCCCCGGGCCGGAGCGGCGACCCACCAGCCGAGATTGGCCGTGCCCGACGGCCAGTCGATGGGGCCGAGGCCGACCTCGCCCCACACGTCGTCGCCGTCGGCCGGCGAGACCACCAGGTCGACGGCCAGGCCCCGGCGCCGGCGCTCGGCCTCCCCGGCGATCCACCGGGCCGCGTCGGCCTCGGTGCGGCGGGGCGGCACGGCCGTCCAGCGCTGCACCTCGGGGTCGGCCCAGGCGGCCGCCAGCGCGGGCGCGTCATCCGGCCGCCACGGCCGCAGGCGGACGAGGTCGTCGGCCAGGGGCGGGTCCGGCAGCGGCAGCGGGGACGGGGCGGTCAGCCCCTCAGCCCCTCAGCTCCTCGGCGATCCGGGCCAGCATCCCGTTCACGAACCGGCCCGAGTCGTCGGTCGAGTAGCGCTTGGCCAGCTCCACGGCCTCGTCGATCACCGCGCCGGTCGGCACGTCCGGCCGCCAGCCGAGCTCGTAGGTCGCCATCCGCAGCACGGCCCGGTCCACGGCCGGCATGCGCTCGAGGCTCCAGCCCTTGGCGAAGCGGCGCAGCAGCCCGTCGATCTCGCGCTGGCGGTCGGTCACCCCGACGACGAGGTCGGCGGCGTACGGGTCGGGCTCCACGGGCAGCTCGTCGAGCACGTCGGCCGGCGGGCGCTCCTTCGCCTCGGCCTCGTAGAGCAGCCCGAGGGCCCGCTCCCTGGCCTCGTGGCGGCCGCCGACCGGGCCCACGGTCAGGCCCGGGTGATGTACTCGCCCGAGCGGGTGTCGACCCTGATCTTGTCGCCCACGTTGACGAACAGCGGCACCTGCACGACGAGCCCGGTGCTCACCGTCGCCGGCTTGCGGGCGCCCGACACCCGGTCGCCCTGGAGGCCCGGCTCGGTCTCGACGACCTCGAGGTCGACGGCGGCGGGCAGGTCCACGCCCACGATCTCGTCCCGGTACATCTGGAGGACGGGCGACGCCCCCTCGACGAGGAAGCTGGCCGCCTTGCCCAGGGTGGACCGGCCGACGTGCATCTGGTCGTAGGAGCTGTTGTCCATGAACACGTACTCGTCGCCCTCGCGGTAGAGGAACTGCATCTCCCGCTTGTCGATCACGGCCTGGTCGACCTTCTCGGCGGCCCGGAACGTGCGGTCCAGCTGGTTGCCGGTGCGCAGGTTGCGGAGCGTGGTGCGGACGAACGCCCCGCCCTTGCCCGGCTTCACGTGCTGGAACTCGACGACCTGCCAGAGGTCGCCGTCAAGGTCGAGGGTCATGCCGTTCTTCAGGTCGTTGGTGGTGATCGCCATGGCGTGGTTCAGGGCTCCGGGGACTTGGGCGCGAGCGTCAGGGTGCGGCACCCGTCGGCGGTGACGGCCACGGTGTCCTCGATGCGGACCCCGCCGACCTCCGGGAGGTACACCCCGGGCTCGACGGTGACCACGTGGCCGGCGGCCAGGGTAGCAGCGGAGGCTCCCGACACCCTCGGGGCCTCGTGGATGTCGAGGCCCACCCCGTGGCCGGTCCCGTGGAGGAAGGCGTCGGCCCAGCCGGCCTCGGCGATGACCTCCCGGCAGGCCCCGTCGACGTCCGCGGCGGCGGCCCCGGCCCGCACGGCGGCGACCCCCGCGGCCTGCGACGCGGCCACCACCTCGAGCATCCTGGCCGCCGTGCCGCCGACGTCGCCGACGGTGAACGTGCGGGTCATGTCGGAGTGGTAGCCGTCGACCAGCGCGCCGAAGTCGAGGACGACGAGGTCGCCGTCGGCGATGCGCCGCCCGCTCGGCCGGGCGTGGGGCTTGGCCCCGTTCGGCCCGGCGGCGACGATCGTCTCGAACGACACCCCGTCGGCGCCGAGGCGGCGCATCTCGGTGTCGAGCTCGAGGCCGAGCTCCTCCTCGGTCGGCCCCTCGAGCAGGCGGCCCCGCACGGCGGCGAGGGCGGCGTCGGCGATGCGGGCCGCCTCCGCGATGCGGGCCACCTCGCCGTCGTCCTTCACCAGGCGCAGGTCCTCGACCAGCCCCTCGGTCGGGACCAGCTCGGCGTCGGCGAACCACTCCGCCGCCATCGCCCGCTGCTGCGCCCAGGTCACGTGCCCGGCCTCCAGCCCGAGCCGGCGCACGCCCTTGGCCGCCGCCGAGAGCACGCCCTTCTGGTCGGTGGCGCTGATCTCGATGCGGGCCTCCACGCCGGCCGCCGCCAGCTGCTCGGCCGACTGGTCGCGGTAGCGGCCGTCCGAGGTGAACACGAGCTCGTCGGGCAGGACGAGCAGCAGGCCGGCGGACCCGGTGAAGCCGGTGAGGTAGCGGACGTTGGTCAGGCTGGTGACGAGCAGCGCGTCGCAGCCGGCGGCGCCGAGGCGCTCGCGCAGCCGGGCGGCCCGGCCAGCAACGTCCATGGGCGGAAGGGCGGTGGTGGTCATGCGAGCAGCCTCCTCACGGCCTCGACGGCGAGCACGTAGCCGTGCCCGCCGAAGCCGGCGATCGAGCCCGTGGCCACCGGCGTCACCACGGAGGTGTGGCGCCAGGGCTCGCGGGCGTAGGGGTTGGAGAGGTGGACCTCGACGACGGGGCCGTCGAAGGTGGCGAGCGCGTCGGCCAGCGACCAGCCGTAGTGGGTGAGGGCGGCGGCGTTCACGACGATCGCCGCGCACCGCCCCCTGGCGCCGTGGACGGCGTCGACCAGCGGGGCCTCGGCGTTGGACTGGACGTGCTCCAGGTCGAGGCCGGCGGCGTCGGCCGCCTCGGTGGCGGCGGCGACGTGGTCGGCCAGGGTGGCCGGCCCGTACACGAGGGGCTGGCGCTCGCCCAGCAGGTTCAGGTTCGGCCCCGAGAGCAGGAGGACGACCGGCCGGCTCACCGCAGCTCCCCGAGCGCGGCCAGCACGTCGTCCTCGGCCACGTCCCGCACCACCTCGACCCCCCGGGGGCCGTCGAGCACGAACGTCAGCCCGCCGATGGCCTTCTTGTCCCGCCGCATCAGGGTGACGAGCTCGCCCGGGTCGGTGCCCGGCGGCAGGCGGGTGGGCAGGTCGTAGGCGGCGAGGACCCGGTCGTGGTCGTCCACCCGGTCGTCGCCGACCCGGCCGAGGCGGTGGGCCAGGCGGGCGGCGAAGGCCAGCCCGACGGCGACCGCCTCGCCGTGGCGCAGGTCGTAGCGGCCGGCCGTCTCCAGCGCGTGGGCGAGGGTGTGGCCGTAGTTGAGGACGGCCCGCCGCCCGCCCTCCCGCTCGTCCTCGGCCACGACGGCGGCCTTGACCCGCACGGCCGCCGCCACCCGCTCGTCGAGGGGCAGGTCGCGCAGGTCCTCGCCGGTGAGGAAGTGGTACTTGGCCAGCTCGCCGAGCCCGCTGCGGTACTCGCGGGGCGGCAGGGTGGACAGCACCTCGACGTCGCACAGCACGGCCGCCGGCTGCCAGAACGCGCCCACGAGGTTCTTGCCCTCGGGCAGGTTGACGCCGCACTTGCCGCCGATGGCGGCGTCGACCTGGCCGAGCAGGGTGGTCGGCACGTGCACGACGGGCACGCCCCGGTGGTAGAGCGCGGCGGCCAGCCCGGCCGTGTCGGTCACCACCCCGCCGCCGACGGCCACGACCACGTCGCCCCGGCTGAGGCCCCAGCGGGCGAACCGCCGGCACAGGTCCTCCACCGTCTCCAGGCACTTGGCGTCCTCGCCGTCGTCCATGAGGAACACCCGGTGCTCCACGCCGGGGTCGACGGGCACGCCGACGGCCTCCTGGGTGACGACGGCGGCCCGGGTGGCGCCGACGGGCAGCACCTCGAGCAGCCGGTGGCGGGCGCCCGCCCCCACCAGCACGTCGTAGGAGCGGTCGCCGAGGGCGACGGGGACGGTGATCACGCCAGCAGCCCGAGCACCTGCTCGGCCACGTCCTCGGCCGACCGGTCGTCGGCGTCGACGACGTGGTCGGCCACGTCCCGGTACAGCGGGAGGCGCTCGTCGTGGAGGCGGCGGAGGGCGGCGGCCGGGTCGTCGCCGAGGAGCGGCCGGTGGTCGCCGCCGCTCACCCGCCCGGCGAGGACCTCGGGGTCGGCGTAGAGCCACACGACGGTGCCGGCCGAGCGCATCAGCTCCCGGTTGCCGGGGTCGAGCACGGTCCCGCCGGCCGCGGCCACGACGACCGGCTCGGCCCGCTCGACCGCCTCCCGGAGCGCCTCGGCCTCGAGCACGCGGTAGGCGGCCTCGCCGTCGGACTCGAAGATCTCCCGCACGGTCCGCCCGGTGCGGGCCTCGACCTGGTCGTCGCTGTCGACGAACGGCCGCCCCAGCCGCTCGGCCACGATCGGGCCGACGGCCGACTTCCCGCTCGCCATCATCCCCACGAGGATGACGTGGCGCCCGCCGGTCACGGGTCGGCCAGCGACGCCAGGTAGGCGTCGCGGTTGCGGACCAGCTCGTCCACCGAGTCGCCGCCGAACTTCCGCATCGCCTCGGACGCGAGGACGAGGGCGACCATGGTCTCGGCCACGACCCCCATGGCCGGCACGGCGGTCACGTCGGTGCGCTCCCTGAAGCTGAGGGTCGCCTCCTTGGTCTCGGTGTCGACCGTGCGCAGGACGGGGCGGTTGAGCGTGGCCAGCGGCTTCATCGCCACCCGGGCGACGACCTCGCCGCCGACGGTGATGCCGCCCTCGACCCCACCGGCCAGCGTGCCCTCCCGCCGGTAGGCCGGCCCGGCCGGGTCCCACACGATCGGGTCGTGGGCCTCCGACCCCCGCCGCCCGGCCACCTCGAAGCCCTCGCCGATCTCCACGCCCTTCACGGCCTGGATGCTCATCAGCGCCCCGGCCAGCAGCCCGTCGATCTTGCGGTCCCAGTGGACGTGGCTGCCGAGGCCCACCGGCACCCCCCAGGCCACCACCTCGACGACCCCGCCGAGCGAGTCGCCCTCCTTGGCCGCCGCCTTGACCTCGGCCACCATCGCCTCCTCGGCGTCGGGGTCGAAGCAGCGGACCGGGGAGGCGTCGACGGCCGGGAGGTCGGCCGGCGCCGGCCGGGTGCCGGGCTTGGCCCTGGCCCGGCCCAGCTGGACGACGTGGGACACGACCTGCACGCCGAGCCGGGCCAGCAGCGCCTTGGCCACGCAGCCGGCCGCCACCCTGGCCGCCGTCTCGCGCGCCGACGCCCGCTCCAGCACGTCCCTCGCGTCGCGCAGCCCGTACTTCTGCATGCCGGCCAGGTCGGCGTGGCCCGGCCGGGGCTGGGTGAGCCGGCGGGACGGCTCGCCGGGGGCGGGCGACATCTCCTGCTCCCACTTCGGCCACTCGGTGTTGAGCACCTCGATGGCGACGGGCGAGCCGAGCGTGCGGCCGTGGCGGACGCCGGCGAGCAGGGTGAGCTCGTCCTGCTCGACCCGCATGCGCGGCCCCCGCCCGTACCCGAGCCGGCGCCTGGCCAGCTCCCCGGCGATGTCCTCGACGGTGAGGGGCAGGCCGGCCGGCACGCCCTCTACCACCACGACGAGGCCCCGCCCGTGGGACTCGCCGGCGGTGAGGAAGCGCAGCACGCCCGAAGCGTACCGGTGGGGGTCAGCAGGCCAGGTCGGGGGTGGGGGCGCCGGCCGGCAGCTGCTCCCAGGCGCACACCGACCAGTCGGTGGCCGGCAGGGCGGCCAGCTCGTCGGCGTAGGCGACCGACAGCGACGCCACCTCGTCGCCGTCGTCGAGGTGGGAGACGGCGACGGCGTTCACCGTCACCGACCCCACGATCGCCACCCCCTGCCCGGCGATCTTCAGGTCGGCCGACGGGGCGTACAGGATCCCCTCGAACACGGCCGGGGTGTCGTGGGCGTGGTCGCACACGTGGAGGGCGGCGTCGGCCACGTCGCCCGCGCACACCGACCCCGACCCGGCCTTCTGGAGGACGAGCTCGGCGGCGTCGCCGCCCGCGTTCACGACCGCGTCCTGGAGGTCGACGTCGGCGCCGGGCCCGACCCAGATCGTCACCGGGTCGTCCGGGGTGGCGAGGACGGTGACCGTGCCGTCGAAGCGGAGGTCGTCGTCGCAGGCGTACGTGCCGGCGTGGAGGACGGCGTCGACCCGCCCCTCGCTGTCGACCGGGCAGGGCGACGCCCCGGCCGGCTCGGCCGGGTCGGGGACCACCCTCGGGCCGGGCTGCTGGACGCCGGCCAGGCAGCCCGTGCAGGAGCCGCCCGGCGTGTAGAACCACTGCGCGTCGCCGCCCACCGGGAGGGTGCCCCGCACGCCGACCGACCGGTTGGAGCCGACCACGCCGTCCTGGGCGACGACGGCCGGGCGGTCGCCGGTGCCGTCGTCGAGCACGAGGTCCTGCTGGGCGAACAGGGTGAAGGGCCAGCGGCCCTCGTCGCTGCGGGCCACCCGGGCGGCGATGGCCGTCGACGCGCCCTGCACGGTGGCGTCGACCCGGACGTCGTAGCCGTCGCCGTCCGGGGTGGCCGACCAGGTGAACCCGTCGCCGGTGCCCGACAGGGCGGCCAGCGCCCCGTCCAGCTGGTCGACGTCGAACAGCGCGTCGGACAGGCCGCTCTCGGCGGCGGCGAGCGCGGCGTCCCTCGCCTGGAGCCGGCGGACGTCGGCCAGCGACGCCAGGCTGCGGGCCAGCACGGCGATCGACAGGAACGTCAGCACCATCATCACGCCGACGGCGACGGCGAGGCTCCCGTCGTCCCCCGACCCCCGGCGCCGCGGCCCGGCCGGCGGCCTCAGCACGCGGCCGGCCTCCCGGCCCGCAGGCGGGCGTCGCCCTCCACCGGGAACGGGGGGGCCAGGTCGTCGGCCGCGCCGGCGAAGCGCACGACGACCCGGGCGGCGCAGGTGGCGAAGTCCCACGCCGTCTCACCCGCGTCCATGGCCTCGCCGCCCGGGCGGTGGTAGGCGAACACCGGCGCCGAGCCGACGGCCTCGACGGTCGCCACCAGCACCCGCCTCGTCGTCACCGTCCCGCACGGCGACTCCTCCGACCGGGCCAGCTCGCCGTCGGCCGCCTCCCAGCGCACGCACCCGCCGTCGACGGTGAGCAGCAGGGTCTCGGCGTAGGCGGCCGCCGACCCGAGCAGGCCGACCCCGGTGGCGTCGCGCACGTCCCGCTCGAGCGCGGCGACGGCCAGGCGGACGGCGGCCTGGTTGGCGGCCTGGGCCTCGCCCCGCCGCTCGGTGGCGGTGAACGACGACAGCATGCCGACCACCGAGGCCAGCACGGCCGAGAAGATCACGAGGCTGACCATCACCTCGGTGAGCGAGAACCCGCCGTCCCCCGCGGCCGGCCGGGCCGTCACGGCAGCACCGTCAGGGTCGCCTGGCCGACCACCGGCGAGCCCGACCGCGACTCGTCGACGACCTGGACGAGCTTCTCCCCCGCCGTCCACGTGGCCGTCGCCGCCGGGATGGTGCCCGACAGGAGGCCGAGCGTCCTCGTCATGGTGCCGGTGATGGCGACGGCCGCCGGGTTCTCCGGGACGGTGACGACCCGCCAGCGGTAGGTGCCGGTGCAGGTGCCGCTGGTCGAGATCTGCACGGCCACCGACTGGGCCAGCGCCCCGCCGTCGACCCGGGCGGCGACCAGGGGCACCACCGAGGTGGCCTGGAGGATGCAGGTGGACGACGACGTGGCGCTCTCGGTCCTCGCGCTCCGGTACACCCAGTCCGAGGCCAGCGCGCCGCTCTCCCCCCGCACCCGGAAGCGGTGGAGGCGGTTGGCCGTCAGGCCCGAGACGGTGGCGGCCCTGGCCCCGCCGGTCACGGTGGTGACCGCGGTCCACGTCAGGCCGCCGTCGCCCGAGCGCTGCACGGCCCACGACGACGGCTGGTTGCCGGTGAGGCCCCAGCTGAGGTCGATCGAGCTGGACTCCGACCCGCTCGTCGGCGCCGCCCTGAGGTTCCTCGGCTTGCCGGGTGCCCCGGCCGACACCGTCGTCGACGTGGTCGCGCCCGCGGGGCCGAGGCCGCCGGGGTACACGACGACCGACCGCGACACCGCCGCCGGCGCCCCGTCCTCGTCCCAGCTCACCGTCACCGTCACCCGCTTGTACCGCTCGTCGGCGGCGTCGCCCGCCTGGGCCCAGGCGACCGCCCTGGTGATCGTGAAACTGCGCCCGCCGAGGTCCTCGGTGCCGGTCGCCGCCTCGCTGCCGGCCGGGTCGCCACCGGCCAGGCCGAGGTCGCCGTAGGGGACGGCCCGCAGCCGCTCGAGCTCGCCGCCGACGATGGCGAGCGCCTGGGTCCGCCCGCCGGCCGACCCGGTGACCCTGGCCGACCCGGCGAACACCGTGGCGAGCCCGTAGAGGCCGACGGTGAGCACGGCCAGCGCGGCCAGCAGCTCGGCCAAGGTGAACCCGGCCTCGCGCCCCCCTACTTGAGCAGCGACTGGTTCACGCACAGGTCGAACCGGTCGTCGCCGTACAGGAACTCGCCGCACTGGTCGGCGACCGACAGCGACACGACCTCGAAGTTGCGGGCGAAGCGCTCGCCCTCGGCGACCGTCGACACCTCGTCGTCCACCCGCACCGACGCCACGACCTCGCCCCGGTCGCCCACGTACAGCTCGAGCAGCTCGACGATCGTGCCCTGGCTGCTGTCGCCCTCGGTCGTCCTCGGCAGCGGCGGGACGGTGGTCGTCGTCGTCCCCGGTGTGGTCGGCGGGGCCGTCGTGGCGGGGGTGGGCGGGTCGAGGCTGTCGGGCAGGCCGTCGCCGTCGCTGTCGTCGAGCAGGTCGGGGAACCCGTCGCCGTCGGCGTCGCCCGGGCGGGGCGCCGGCGGGGCCGTGGTCGACGGGGACGGCGCCGCCTCCTCCCCGTCGTCCTCGCCGTCGTCGGCGAGGGGCAGGGCGATGGCGGGCTCGAAGGGGTTCTCGTCGCTGAACGTCTCGAAGGTCTGCGACGGCTCGTCGCCGGCGGCCGGCGCGGCGCCGCCGGCCGGGCTGGTCGCCCTGGGCAGCACCATGGCCTCCTCGTCGCCGCCGCCGAACAGGACCCGGGGCAGCACGGTGTTGAGCCCGATGAGCGCCACGCCGATCGCCAGGATGACGAGGAGGCGCCGCGACGACGTGCCCCTGGTCGTCACCGGTCGCTCCCCGCGCCGCTCGCCTGCTCGTCGCCGGCCGGCTGCTGCCCGTCGCCCGCGGCGCCGGCGCTCGTGCCGGCGAGCGCCCCGGCGCCCTCGGGGACGGACGTGACGAACAGCCGGCCGGCGATCGTGAGGGTGAGGTCGGGCGCGCCGACGCCGTCCTCCTCGCCCGCGGTCAGCGACACGCCGTCCACCACGACGATCCGCGGCAGCTCGGCCAGCCGGTTCAGGAAGTCGAGCACCTGGAAGTAGCCGCCGTTCAGCTCCATGGCGACGGCGATCTCGGCCGGGCCGCCGCCCTCGGGCTCCGACGGCGGCGACGGGCTGACCGACAGGTAGTCGAGGCCGGCGGCGGACGCCGCGTCCTCGGCGTCGAGCAGGAACTGGGCCAGGTCGGGCCCGTCCGGGACGGCGACCCGGAGCCGCTCCAGCTGGCTGGTGAGCTCGGGCGCCTGGTCCCCGGCGGCCTGGAGGCGGGCGACGGCCAGCCGCAGCTGCTGGTTCTGGCGGGCGGCCGTCTCCTCCCTGGCGTGCGCGGCCGACAGCCGGCCCGACTGGGGCTTCCAGAGGGCCACGTACCAGAGCCCGAGGATGAGCACGGCGCCGAGGGCGGCGACGGCGATCACCTTGCGGCTCACGACCCGTCCGCCTCGTCGTCGCCGGGCTCGGCGAGGTAGGCGGCCAGGCGGTCGCTGGCGGCCGACGGCGTGAGCGTGGCGGTCGACTGGAAGGACACGACCGACACGCCGCCGTCGCGCTCCTCCCGCGTCGAGGCGGGCAGCCACAGCTCGCCGATGGCGTCGAGCTCGCCGACCCGCATCAGCCACCGCGCGCCCGAGGCCTGGTCGGCGCCCATGGCGCCGATGTCGAGGCGGGCCGGCGCGTCGGCCGTCGCCGCCGCGCCCTCGAACGAGGTCAGCCACACGTCGTTCGGGAGGACGGTGGCGATCTCCTGGAGCAGGCGGCTCCAGGCGATCTCGCCGTCGAGCACGTTGCCGACCACCACCTGGCGCTGGCGGATCTGCGCCTCGACGTCGGCGACGTCGCCCATCCCGGCCAGGGTCGCCTGGAGCTGGCGGGTCGTGCTCTCCTCCACGCCGGCCTCGTCGGCCGCCGCGCCCACCTGGGTGCCCCGCACCAGCCAGAGGGCGACGAGCAGCGACGCCAGCGCGGCGAGGGCGGCGCCGGCCCCGACCATCTGCCGGCGCTCGGCCCGGGAGGCGGCGACGTCGGGCGGGAGCAGGCTGATCCGCCGGGACTCGCCCGACTGGGCGGCGAGGGCCAGGCCGACGGGGACGGCCAGCACGTCGCGGGCCGCGTAGAGCTGCTCGTCGGAGAGGCCGGTGCGCCCGACGACGAGCGGGCCGAGCGGGTCGCCGACGGCGACGGGCACGCCGAGCAGGCCGGCCAGCCGCTCGGCCAGGCCGGGGATGCGGGAGCCGGCGCCGGTGAGGACGACCCCCCGCAGGCCGGCCACCTCCCCGCCCTGCGCGAGGTAGTAGTCGAGCGAGCCGCGGACCTCGTCGAGGAACGGCGCCAGCTGCCCGGCCACGATGCGGGCGGCCCGCTCGTCGTCGCCGAGGCCGAGCGGGTTGGCCCGGCGCTTCAGGTCCTCGGCCACGTCCGCCGGGACGTGCAGCTCCTCGGCCACGGCGTCGGTCAGGTCGCCGCCGCCGAGGGTCAGGATGCGGACGAACTGGGGGATGCCGGCCTCGTGGACGACGATGTTCGTGGTGCCGGCGCCGACGCACACGAGCGCCTCGGCCGTGCCCGCCGCGTAGGCCGTCGGGTCGACCGAGAAGGTCACCGAGGCCAGGGAGCGGAGGAGGGCGAAGGGCACGAGGTCGACCTTCACGGCCTCGAGCCCGGCGTTGGTGACGGCCGCCAGCAGGGCGGCGACCATGTCCCGCTGGGCGGCGGCGAGCAGCACCCGGACCAGCGGCTCGCCGTCCCGGCCGGTGTACTGCTGGAGCACCTGGAAGTCGAGGATGGCGTCCTCGACCGGGATCGGGATCAGCTCCTGGGCCTGGAACGTGATCGCCGACCGCAGCTCGTCGACGGGCATGTCGGGCAGGTCGGCCTGGCGGACGACCACCCGCTGGTTGCCGACGCCGACGACGACCTGCTTCGACGAGAACCCGGCCTCCCGCCACAGCCGGCGGATGGCGGTGGCGACGGCGGGCGGGTCGACGACCTCGCCGGCGGCCACCGACCCGACCGGCACGGCGACCTGGCCGAACCGCTCGAGGGTCACCACCCCGCGGCTGACCGACACCTCGGCCGCCCGCACGGCGGCGGTGCCGACGTCGAGGCCGATGGCCCGGAACGCCATCAGCCCGCCCCCCGCCCGAGGTAGGCGTCGACCTCGGCGCCCCGCAGCCGCCAGCTCCGGCCCACCCGCAGCGCCGGCAGGTCGCCGGCCTGGATGAGCCGGTACACGGTCATCGTCGACACGCGCATGATCCCGGCGACCTCACGGACGGTCAGGAGCCGGTCGGGGAAGGGAACCACTCGCAACACCTTGAACATCGGCCCCACCCGGCCCGGACGTGAGCCGGAAGTTCGGGGCGCCGACGTCAGGCGGCGGGGGCCGGCGCCTCCCCGGTGAGCCCGCACGCCTCGGCCACCAGCTCGTAGGAGCGCAGCCGGTCGGCGGGCGCGTGGACCATCGTGGTGACCATCAGCTCGTCGGCCCCGGTGCGGGCGGCCAGGTCGGCCAGCCCGGCCCGGACGGTGGGCGGGTCGCCGACGACGAGCGGTGCCGTCCACCCGGCCACGAGCTCGCGCTCCGCCGGGGTGAAGTCGTGCGCGGCCGCCTCCTCGGGCGTCGGCAGCCGGCCGGGCCGGCCCTGGCGGAGGCGGAGGAACGAGAGCGCGCCCGACCCGGCCAGCCAGCGGGCCCGCTCGGTCGTCTCCGCGCACACGACGGCCACGCCGAGCATGGCGTACGGGCGGTCGAGGTCGGCCGACGGCTCGAACGTGGCCCGGTAGGCGGCCAGGGCCGGCAAGGTGTTCGCGGCCGCGAAGTGGTGGGCGAAGGAGAACGGCAGGCCGAGCAGCCCGGCCACCTGGGCGCTGTAGTCGCTCGACCCGAGCATCCACAGCGCCGGCCGGTCGCCCCGGCCG
>DASWMK010000191.1 GCA_036399815.1 Acidimicrobiales bacterium | reverse complement strand
AGAGCGGACGCGGTGAGTCACATCCATGGATGGAGTGTTGGTGAGGGTGGGGATGCGGCGGTGAAGGTGAGGGAGGGTGCGATGGGCGGTGGCAGTTGTTGGTCACGGACGCGGCGGGGACGGTGTTGGGTCGGGGGCCGGCGGATGGGTTCGCGACCGAGGACGCGGCTCGGGCGCATGGGGAGAAGCTGGTGGGGGGGTTCTGGCACCCGGTGAGCTGACCGCCGCCCGACCCTCGATGTTGGTCATCGTCTGTTGAGCTATCGTCGTCAGACGGTGACGCTGGCGGGATGGCGGCAGAGCTGCAGGTCATCCTGGCCGAGAACCTCCGGCGGCTGCGTTCCGAGCACGGTCTGTCCCAGGAGGCGTTCGCGCTGAAGAGCGGGATCCACCGGACCTACATCGGCGGGATCGAACGCGGCGAGCGCAACGTCACCCTCGACACCGTCGCCCGGATCGCCGCCGCCTTCGGGGTGGACCCGGCCGACCTGTTGCGGGAGCCGGCATCCTCCACGGCCTGACCCCGGCCCGCCGGCGGGTCAGTCGCCGGTGGGGTGGTTGCGGGGGTTGCGCTTGCGGCCCCGGCGGCGGTGGGGGGCGGCGGCCCGCTGGTGGTAGTAGCGGATCAGCACGAGCACGGCGTCGCGGCCGTCGGGGCCGAGAGCGGCGTCGGCCATGACAGCCTGTTCGGTGGTGGCGACGTCATCGAGGTAGCCGGCCGCTCGCAGCAGCGACCCCCGCGGCTGGCCGAGGGCGTCGTCGATGGCGAGGACCTCGTCGACCCTGGGGTTCCAGTCCGGGTTGCTCTCCCACCGCGAGCACAGCGCCTGGTCGACCCCGAGGGCGGCGGCCAGGTCGGCCTGGGTGACGCCCCGGGCCTCCCGCATCCTGCGCAGCGCGTCGTTCAGGGCACGGCGACCGCGTCGGTCGACCATGTTCGGGGCGATCACCCGGAACGCCGACGGCGGCGACGACACCCCCGGACGCGGCCGCATCCCCAGCCTGGTCAGCATCGCCACCGCCTCCCGCTCGACACCGGCCGCGACCTCGGCACGGCCGGCGGCGTGCTCGGCCGCCGCCCGGGCCAGCATCGCCTCGGCCAGATAGACGCTCTCCCCGCCAGCGGCCAACAGACCCACCGCCCGGGACGCCGCCGCCGACGCCTCGTTCGTCAACCCCGCCGCCAACAACACCTCCACCCGATCCTTCAGCGCCACCGCGTCCGTCACCCCGAGCGCCGCCAACTCGACGTCGACCTCGTCATACCAACCCAACGCCGCCAACGCGTCGCCCCGGCGGGCCGCCACCAACGCCAGATGCGTGCACACGTCGACCCGCGCCTTGCGGTTCCCCGTCTTCGCGTACAACCGCTCTGCCCGCTCCAGATCCGCCGCCGCCCCCACCAGATCACCGGCCGCCACCCGGATCACCCCGCAGTTGTTGTGCAACTGCGCCAGCGACACCTCGTCACCGAAGGCCCGCAACTCCGGCTCCGCGTCCGCATACGCCGACAACGCCGCGTCGTGATCACCCACCGACTGCAACACCGCCCCCCGCTGGAACCGGGCCCGAGCCCGGTCCCCGCCCGACAACACCGACCCCGCCGACTCCACCGCCGCCAACGCCCCCTCCCGATCCCCCACCAACGCCAACCCCGTCGCCAACGACAACCGGCACAACCCCGCCAACTCCACCAACCCGCCCCGCTCCGCCGCCTCGATCCCCGCCACGAAATGCTCACGCGCCTCCACGAACCGCTGCCCATCACGAGCCACGATCCCCAACACCCGCCGAGCTACCGCCACCCCAGCAACATCACCCGCCGCCTCCGCCTCCACCAACGCACCCCGCGCCACCACCTCCGCCCCCACCGGATCCGCCCGCACCAACCCCAACGCCTCCACCGCCCGCCCACCACCATCGGCCATGCCGACCTCCTGCGCCCTCGTCCGCGACTTCGCCGTCGCGGCCCCTCGCGCCCAGGAACCTACGCGGCTTCGGCGCGCACCTGGCCGGCGTCGACGTGGACGTACCTCGTGAGCCGGACGCTGTCGAGCAGGCGGCGGTCGTGGGTGACGAGGAGCAGGGTCCCGTCGAAGCGGTCGAGCGCGGCCTCCAGCTGCTCGATGGCCGGGAGGTCGAGGTGGTTGGTCGGCTCGTCCAGCACCAGGCAGTTGACCCCGCTCGCCATCAGCAGCGCCAGCACCGCCCTCGTCCGCTCGCCCGGCGACAGGCTGGACGCCGGGCGGGTGACGTGGTCCGCGCCGAGGCCGAACTTGGCCAGCAGGGACCGCACCTCCCGGGGCAGCAGCCCCGAGTCGGCCGCCACCACGTCGAGCAGCGGCCGGTCCGACGCCAGCCGCCGCCTCGCCTGGTCGACCTCGCCGACGACCACGCCCGGCCCCATCCACCGCTCCCCCGCGGCGAGCGGCAGCCGGCCGAGCAGGGCGCCGAGCAGGGTCGTCTTCCCGCTGCCGTTGGCGCCGAGCACGGCGACCCGCTCGGCCCACCCGACCTCGAGGTCGACGGGGCCCAGCCGGAACGAACCCCGCTCGACCACGGCGCCCGACAGCCGGGCCACCACGTCGCCGCTGCGGGGCGCCCGGGCCACCTCCATGCGCAGGTCCCAGCCCTCCCACGGCTTGTCGACGGCGTCGAGGCGGTCGAGCGCCTTCTCGGTGATGCGCACCTTGGCCGCCTGCTTCTCGGTGCGGTTGACGAAGAAGCCGCGCTGGGCCTTGTCGTTGTCCTTCGGCCGCGTCTTGGTGCGCCGGGCGCCGGTCACCGCCCACTGGCGCTGCTGGCGGGCCCGCTCCTCGAGCTCGGACCGACGTCCCCGGTACTCGTCGTAGGCCTCCTCGGCGTGGCGGCGGGCCGTCGCCCTGGCGTCGAGGTAGGCGGCCCACCCGCCGGCGTAGAGCGACGCCCGGTGCGTGTGCTCGTCGAGCTCGAGCACCGACGTCACCGTCCGCTCGAGGAAGGCGCGGTCGTGGGAGACGACGACCACGCCGCCGGCCAGCTCGTCGAGGAACCGCTCCAGCCGGTCGAGCCCGTCGAAGTCGAGGTCGTTGGTCGGCTCGTCGAGCAGGAACACGTCGAAGCGGCTGAGGAGGATGGCGGCGAGCGACATGCGGGCGGCCTGGCCGCCGGACAGGGTCGTGGTGCCGGCGTCGAGCAGGTCGGCGGGAAGCCCGAGGTCGGCGCACACGGCGGCGGCCCTGGCGTCGAGGTCGGCGCCGCCGAGCGCCATCCACCGGTCGAGGGCGGCGGCGTAGGCGTCGTCGGCGCCCGGCCGGCCCTCGGCCAGCGCGGCGGTCGCCCGCTCCAGCTCGGCGTCCGCCTCCGCCACCCCGGTGCGCCTCGCCAGGTGGGCGCGCAGGGTCTCCCCGGGCCGGCGCTCCGGCTCCTGGGGGAGGTAGCCGACGGTGGCCGTCGGGGGGACGCGGACGACGCGGCCGGCGTCGGGCGACCGCTGGCCGGCGAGCACCCGGAGCAGGGTGCTCTTGCCGACCCCGTTGGGGCCGACGACGCCGACGCGCGAGCGCGGGCCGACGGCGACGGACACGGCGTCGAGGACGGTCGCCCCGCCGAAGGCCACGGACACGTCGACGGCGGAGAGGGAGGCGAGGGATGACACGGCGCCGGTCACGGTAGCGGCGGCGCCCGGCGCCACCGCCGCCCATTTCCGCCTCGCTGCCGGGCTACGCCAGCCAGTCCCTGACCAGCTCCTCGCCCCGCTCGGCCCACTCCTCGGCGGTGATGGCGTAGCGGACGTGGTCCTCCCACACGCCGTTGATCTCCAGGTAGCGCACGGCGATGCCCTCGTCCCGGATGCCGAGCTTCTCGACCACCCGCCGGCTGGCGGCGTTGCGGGGGATGATGGCGACCTGGATGCGGTGCAGCCGCAGGTCCTCGAACGAGTGGCGGGCGACGACCACGAGCGCCTCGGGCACGTAGCCGTGCCCGGCCCTCGCCTCGTCGATCCAGTAGCCGACGTAGGCGTTCTGGAACGGGCCCCGCTGGATGCTGTTGAGGTTGATCTCGCCGGCGAGGTGGCCCTCGACGAAGATCCCGAACCCGGCGCCCGTCCCGAGCTGGCGCTCGCGCTGGCGGGCGCTGCACCGCATGGCGAACGCGTCGCGGTCGTTGATGGCGTCGGGCTGGCCGGGGAGGCGCTGGGGCTCCCACCTGGTCAGCCACTCGTGGTTGCGGATCCTGACCTCGTGCCACTGGGGGAAGTCCGACGCGACGAGCGGGCGCAGCAGCACCCGGCGCCCGAACAGGGTCGTCATGGGCCGGCGGTCACCTCGCCGCCTTCACGGCCTCGATGGCCCGCGGGTCCTCGAGCGACGACAGGTCGCCGGGGTCGCGGCCGAGTGCGGCCGCCCGCACGGCCCGGCGCAGGACCTTGGCGTTGCGGGTCTTCGGCAGCGCGTCGACGAAGCGGACGGCGCCCGGCCGGAAGGCGGCGCCCAGCTTGGCGGCGACGAGCCGCACGAGGTCGGCGCGGAGGGCGTCGGTCGGCTCGGCGCCGGGGCGCAGCACCACGAACCCCCACAGCTGCTCGCCCTTCACCTCGTCGGGCATCCCGACGGCGGCGGCCTCGACCACGTCCGGGTGGGAGACGAGCACGGACTCGGCCTCGGCCGGCCCGAGCCGCTTGCCGGCCACCTTGATCGTGTCGTCGCTGCGGCCGTGCAGGTACCAGCGGCCGTCCTCGTCGACCGACGCCCAGTCGCCGTGGACCCACACGCCGGGCCAGCGGCTCCAGTAGACCTCGAGGTAGCGCTCCGGGTCGCGGTACAGGCCCCTCGTCATCCCCGGCCACGGCTTGGTGCAGACCAGCTCGCCGACCTCGCCCCGCACCGGCCGGGCGTCCTCGCCGTACACGTCCACGGCCATGCCGAGCGACGGGCCGCCGAGGGTCATCGGGGTGATCGGCTCCACGGGATGGGGGGACAGGAAGCAGGCGCCGACCTCGGTGCCGCCCGAGATGTTGATGACCGGGCAGCGGCGGCCGCCGACGACCTCGAAGTACCAGCGCCACGGCCCCTCGTTCCAGGGCTCGCCGGTGGACCCGAGGATGCGCAGCGACGACAGGTCGTGGGACCGGACGGGCTCGTCACCGTGGGGCATCATCGCCCTGATCAGAGTGGGGCTGATGCCGAGGATCGTCACCCGGTGGCGCTCCAGGTAGGCCCAGAGCCGGTCGGGCGCGGGCCAGTCGGGGGCGCCCTCGAACAGGCACAGGGTGGCGCCGTTGGCCAGGCCGCCGACCACCTCCCACGGCCCCATGATCCAGCCCATGTCGGTGAACCAGAACAGGCGGTCGCCGGGGCGGGCGTCGAACTGGAACGCCACCTCCTCGGCCACCTTCACGAGGAACCCGCCGTGCACGGCCACGGTCCCCTTCGGCCGGCCGGTGGTGCCCGACGTGTAGGCGATGAACAGGGTGTGCTCGCTGTCCACCATGCGGGTCGGGAAGGGCTCGGCGGCCGGCGCCGGCCAGGCCACGTCCCGGTCGGGGTGGGTGAGGCCGCCGTCGCCCGCCCTGGGCACGACGACGACCGTGTGGACGCTCGGCGCGGCGTCGATGGCCCGGTCGGCGGTCTCCTTCATCGGGACGACCCCGCCCCGGCGGCGGAAGCCGTCGGCGGTGACGAGCGCCCTGGCCTCGGCGTCCTGGAGGCGCACGGCGACCGCCTCGGCCCCGTAGCCGCTGAACAGGGGCAGGAAGACGGCGCCGAGCTTCATCACGCCGAGCAGGGCGGCGACGGTCTCGGGGACCATCGGCATGAAGATGCCGACGCCGTCGCCCTCGCCCACCCCCCGCTCGGCCAGCAGCGCGGCGAGGCCGTCGGCCTGGGCCCGCAGCTCGGCCCACGTCCAGGTCCGCACCTCGCCGTCCTCGCCCTCCCACACCAGGGCGGTGCCGCCCGGGTCGCGCTCGGCGTGGCGGTCGACGCAGGCCGCGGCCACGTTCAGGCGCCCGCCTCCGAACCAGGTGGCCCACTCGATGCCCCGGCTGGTGTCCGCCACCCGCTCGTAGGGCTGGTCGAACGGCAGGCCGAGGAACCGGACGACCGCGTCCCAGAACCACTCGGGGTCGTCCACCGACCGGGCCCGCAGGTCCTCGAACCGCCCGATGCCGTGCTCCGCCATGAACCGGCCGACGTTGGTCGTGGCAAGCGCGTCGGGCGGCGGGGTCCACACGATCTCGCTCACGCGCGGCATCGTACGACCACCCCGTATGGTCAGCCGCACGCCGGGGGTACGGTGCCGCCGTGCTCCCGACCGCACCACCGCGTTCCGTCCCGGGAGACCTCGAAGAGCGGGCCGCCCGGTTCCGGCGGGTGTTGGAGGGGTTGATCGGCATCCCCGCCACCGACGGGAACCGGGTCGACGTGCTGCGCAACGGCGACGAGATCTTCCCGGCCATGCTCGAGGCCATCGAGGACGCGACGACCTCCATCGACTTCCTCACGTTCATCTACTGGACGGGCCAGATCGCGGAGGACTTCGCCGGCGCGCTCGCCCGGCGGGCCGCCGCCGGGGTGCGGGTCCGGGTGCTGCTCGACGGCGTCGGCGCCCGCCTCATGGACCGCACCCTCGTCGACCGCATGCGCGACGCCGGCGCCGAGGTCGAGTGGTTCCGGCCGCCCGTGCAGTGGCGGGTGTGGGAGGTCGAGCACCGCACCCACCGCAAGGTGCTGGTGTGCGACGAGGAGGTCGGCTTCACCGGCGGGGTCGGCATCGCCGAGGAGTGGTGCGGCGACGCCCGCCACCCCGGCGAGTGGCGGGACACGCACTTCCGGGTCAGGGGACCGGCCGTCGACGGCCTGCGGGGCGCGTTCATCACCAACTGGCTGGAGACCGGGCGGGCCCTGTTCGACGAGGACGAGTTCGCCGACGTCGAGCCCGCCGGCGACGTGTGCGCCCAGGTGGTGCGGGGCGGCGCGGGCGTGGGCTGGTCCGACATCGCCATCCTGCTCCGCGCCCTCGTGCAGCTGGCCACCGAGCGGCTGCGCATCACGACCGCCTACTTCACGCCGGACAAGACGTTCCTGCGGCTGCTGTGCGAGGCGGCCGAGCGGGGCGTGCACGTGCAGGTGCTGACCCCGGGGCCGCACGCCGACAAGCGCATCGTGCAGCTGGCGTCCGAGGCCGACTACGAGGCCCTGCTCGACGCCGGCGTCGAGGTGTGGAACTACCAGCCGAGCATGCTCCACGCCAAGGTCATCACCGTGGACCGGGCGGTGGCGTGCGTCGGCTCGTCGAACGTCAACAGCCGGTCGATGGCCCGCGACGACGAGGTGTCGATGACCCTGTTCGACCCCGGCCTGACCGCGCTGCTCGACGAGCACTTCGACGCCGACCTCGAGCGCAGCGAGCGCATCTCGGAGTCCCGCTGGGCCCATCGCAGCATGCCCCAGAAGGCGCTGGAGACGGCGACGAGGATCATGCGCCCCCGCCTCTAGCTGTAGTGACCACGGAGGTTGTTGACGGGGTCCGCGTGTGAGTGAGCCCCCGGGGTGAGTGTGGAGCTGCCAGGCAACACACGAACCCAGGGGGCTCGATGCACGGTAACGCTCGGCTGACGCCGCTCGGGCGATTGACGTTGGTGCTGCGGATGGAGGCGGGCCGGCCGGCGGCCCAGGTGGCCGAGGAGATGGGGGTGTCCCGGCCGACGGCGTACAAGTGGTGGCATCGGTGGGGGGCGGAAGGGCCCGCCGGGCTGGTCGACCGGTCGAGCCGGCCCCGGTCCTGCCCGCATCGGACCAGCCCCGACACCGAGGCTGCGATCGCCGAGCTGCGCCGGGCGTTGAAGCTGGGGCCGGTCCGGATCGGCGCCCGCCTCGGGGTTCCGCCCTCGACGGTGCATCGGGTGTTGTGCCGGCTGGGCCTGAACCGGCTGGGATGGATGGACCGGCCCACCGGGCGGGTTATCCGCCGCATCCCCACGGCCCGGCCCGGCGAGCTGGTCCACGTCGACGTGAAGAAGCAGGGCCGCATCCCGCCCGGCGGCGGCTGGCGGGCCGTCGGCCGGGCTCGAGCCCGGGGCGGCAACCACCACCGCGGCCTGGGCTACGCCTACCTCCACACCGCCCTCGACGGCCACACCCGCCTGGCCTACACCGAGATCCTCGACGACGAACGGGCCTCCACCACCGCCGAGTTCTGGGCCCGGGCCCGCCGGTTCTTCGCCGACCACGGCATCGCCGTCGACGCTGTCCTCACCGACAACGGCCCCAACTACCGCAGCGCCGCCTTCGCCGCCGCCCTGGCCGGCATCGACCACCGCTTCACCCGCCCCTACCGGCCCCAGACCAACGGCAAAGTCGAGCGCTACCACCGCACCCTGACCGAGGAATGGGCCTACGTCCGCCCTTACCGCTCAGAAGCCGAACGCACCGCCGCACTCGACACCTGGCTCCACACCTACAACCATCACCGCCACCACACCGCCATCGGCGGCCCGCCCATCACCCGCGTCAACAACCTCCCGGCTCACTACA
>DASWMK010000190.1 GCA_036399815.1 Acidimicrobiales bacterium | reverse complement strand
GGCCGCGGCCGCCACCCGCCGGCCGGCCCGCGTCACGTCAGGGCCACCACGACCGTCCGACCCGCCCTGCCCACGACCCACCGCGTCGGCCCGGTCAGTCCATCGTCGCGGCGATCGCCTCGGCCTCGGCCCGCGCCACGCCGGCCTCGATGCGGTAGGTGAACGAGCCCTCGCTCCAGATCAGGGCGTTGGCGTCGAGCCGGGCCGGCTGCTCGCGGAGCACCTGCTTCACCGTGCAGTAGCGCAGGACGTGGCGGCCCTCGACCCAGAGGGCCCGCCATCCGTCGGCGAACGTCTCCGTCGCCGACCCGGCCTCCTCCTTCATCGTCTTGTACGTGCAGCCGGTGCGGCCCTCGACCTCGGTCACGAGCAGGCCGATGCCGCTGTCGCCCACCTCGGGCAGGCCGGCCGCCGGCCGCCACAGGAAGAACACGACCGGCGGGCTGGTCGTCCGGCGCACGAGCACCTCGTCGGGCGGGCCGAGGTCGGGGTGGTCGGGCAGGAGCAGGTCATCGCCGAGGAGGGCGGCGGCGTCGGCCAGCGAGGCGGGGGTGCCGAGGCCGGCGGCGACGCCGACCGGCGCGGCGGGCGGCTCCGTGGTGGGCGACGTGGCGCCGACCCGGACGTCCACGCCGGCGTCGCCGCCGCGCAGCGCCACCCCGGCGCCGAGGGCGACGACGAGCACGACGGCGGCGGCCGCCAACCAGGTCGTCCTGGCGCTCGGGAACGGCCCCCGCACCGAGCGGCGTCCCCAGGCCGCGGCCCTGACCGGGGGGCTGGCCCCGGCCTCCCGCTCCAACCGGGCCCGCACGTCGGCGGCGAGGGTAGCCGGGGGCGGCGGGACGTCGAGGGCCCGGCCGAGGTCGGCCAGGTCGGCCTCGAGGTGGTCGACGTAGGGGCGGTCAGGCACGGCGGGTCACCGCCTCGGGACCGGACGGCCCGGCGGGGCCGGACGGGTCGGACCGGCCGGGCGACCCGGGCGGCTCGCCCGCCGGACGGGCGGTGGCGCCGAGGTCCATGCGCAGCCGGTCGAGGGCGCGGGACAGCCGCGACTTGACCGACCCCCTCGGCCAGCCGAGCACCTCGGCCGTCTCCGCCTCGGACAGGTCGAGCAGGTAGCGGCACGTCACGACGGCCCGGTCCTTGTCGGGGAGCCGGCCGACGGCGTCGAGGAGCCCGCGGCGGCGCTCGCCGAGGAGAGCCGCCTCCTCGGGGGATGGGGCCGCATCCCCCGAGGGGCGGCGGGTGGCGGCGCGCAGGGCCAGGCCGGACCGCCGCACCGCAGAACGCCGGCGGTTCTTGGCCTCGTTGGCCACGATGCGCAACAGCCACGGCCGGAAGTCGGACCCCGCCCGGAACCGACCGAGCGCCCGGTAGGCCTTGACGAACGCCTCCTGGGTGGCGTCGTCGGCCTCCGCCGACCCTGCGAACAGGACCGCGGTTCGGTGCGCGATGGACGAATGCCGCTGCACGAGCTCCTCGTACGCCTCGATGTCACCGTGCCGTGCACGCTCGACGAGTTGGGCGTCGTCCAGTGGTCGGCCCTCCACGGGGACTCCCTTCGCCCCCTCTACACCGCGACCCGCCCCATGGTTCCAGACGCGACCCGGCCCCCGGGGGTCGCCCGGGGGCCGGCGTCGGGGAGGGAGCCCACGTTCTAGCTCGTGGAGCGACCCAATGTGACCGCGAGCGTCTCGGGCCCGTCCTCCCGGGCGACCTCGACGTCCACCTCGTCGCCCGGCTGGTGGTCGCCGACGGCGGCGACCAGCTCCTCGGCGCTGGCGATGGGCTCGCCGTCGAAGGCCACGATCACGTCGCCCGAGCGCAGGCCGGCGTCCTCGGCGGCCGAGCCGGGGGCGACGGCGCCGACGACCGCGCCCTCGTCGATGTCCACGCCGAGCTGGCGGGCGACGTCGGGGGTCAGGTCGGTGACCTCGATGCCGAGGCGGGCGGACGACGGGGCCCGGCCCTGGCGGAGCTCGTCGATGACCGGGCGGGCCGTCGAGATGGCGATCGAGAAGCCGATGTTCTGGGCGCCGCCGGCCACGGCCGTGTTGATGCCGACGACCCGGCCCTGGCTGTCGACCAGGGGGCCGCCCGAGTTGCCGGGGTTGATGGCGGCGTCGGTCTGGATCAGGTTGCCGAGGGTGACGCTGCCGTTGCCGTCGGCCCGCTGGGTGGTGATCTCGCGGTCGAGGGCGGACACGATGCCGGTCGTCACCGTCGGCCCGCCGGTGAGCGCGAGGGCGTTGCCGATGGCGACCACGTCGTCGCCGACGGCGAGGTCGTCGGAGTCGCCGAGGGTGGCGGCGTGCAGGCCGGTGGCGTCCACGTCGAGCACGGCGAGGTCGTGGGCCGGGTCGGCGCCGAGGAGCGACGCGTCGCGGGTGGTGCCGTCGGAGAACGTCACCTCGATGCTGTCGGCCCCGGCGACCACGTGGGCGTTGGTGACGATGACGCCGTCGGCCGAGATGACCACGCCGGACCCGGCGCCCTGCTGGGGCTCGTTGCCGAAGAACCCGCCGCCCTGGAACGCCGTGCTCTGCACGGACACGACGGCCGGCTCGACGGCGGCCAGCACCTCCTGGACCGAGCCCTCGTGGGTGAGGACGGACGTGGCCGCCGGCGTCGCCGTGGTGGTGGTGACCGGGTCGTCGTCGGTGACGGCGACCACGCCGGCGGCCGCCACGCCGCCGACGAGGGCCCCGACGACGATGCCGGCGAGGAACCCCCGTCCCCGATGCCACCGCGACCGCGACGGGGGAGGCGCGGAGGGGGGAGGTGCGGCGGCACCGGGGTCGGGAGCGGTCGGGGGGCCCCACGGGTAGGGCGGAGGCGGCCACTCGCTGGTGGTCGTCGAGCCGGACCACCCCTCGTACTGGCTCATCGCTCTTCCTCCTCGTGCGACCGTCGCCGGCCACGGTACGGAGGGGTCGATGAGAAGCGCGTGAGAGGCGGGTGCGACCCTCGTCACCGGCCGGCGGAGGGCAGGCGGAGACGCACCCAGGCGCCGCCCTCGGCGCCGTTGCCGGCCGTCGCCTCCCCACCGTGGGCCGCGGCGATGGCGGCGACGATGGCGAGGCCGAGGCCGGCCCCGCCGCCCCGGTCGCCGGTGGCGAAGCGGTCGAAGGCCCGGGGCAGCACTCCGGGCGGGAAGCCGGGCCCGTCGTCGACCACGTCGACCAGCGCGTCCCCGCCCGCCTCGGAGATCGTCACCCACACGGCCGACCGGGCGAAGCGGACGGCGTTGTCGACCAGGTTGACGACGGCCCGCTCGAGCTCGGTCGGCTCCCCGACGACGGTGGCCCGGCCGTCGACGGTGACGGCGACGCCCCTGGCCGCCGCGGCCGGCGCCGCCGTCCGGGCGGCGCGGGCCGCCGCCTCGGCCAGCTCGACGGGCCGGGTGCCCTCGCCCCGCCGGCCGCCCACCCGGGCCAGCACGAGCAGGTTCTGGGCCAGCCGTTCCAGCCGCTCGACCTCCTCCAGCGAGGAGTCCACCGCCCTCGCCGACTCCGTGCCGTCGGCCGTGCTCATCCTGGCCAGCTCCAGCTCGCCCCTGACGATGGCGAGCGGGGTCCGCAGCTCGTGGCTGGCGTCGTCCACGAACGACCGCTCCCGGCGCAGCGCCCGCTCCACCCGGTCGAGCAGGGCGTTCAGCCGCTCGGCCAGGACCACGATCTCCTCGCCGGCGCGGTCGGGCACGGTCAGGCGGCGGTCGGGCTCGGTCGCCGAGATGGCGTCGGCCTCCTCGACCATCCGCCGCACGGGCCGCAGGGCGGCGCCGGCCAGCACCCACCCGCCGGTGGCCACCACGGCGGCCAGCACGGGGAGGGCGACGGCCAGCGCGAGGCGGAGCCGGTCCTGTGCCCGCTCGGCGTCGTCCATCGACGTGCCGACGAGCAGGACCCAGCCGTCGACCGTGCCGCTCGGGCCGGCGAGGAACCGGGCCCGCCCGGCGCCGCCCGGCACCCGGCCGGTGAGGACGAACCGGTCCCGCTGCGCCCTGGCCCGCTGCGCGGTCGTGAGCACGCGGGTGCGGAGCAGGGGCTCGGGCTGCGCCGCGAACACCCCGCCGTCGGACCGGATGACCTGGACGAACAGCCCGGGCGGGGTGCCCACCGGGGAGCCGAACTCGGGCACGGGCAGCTCGCCGGCGAGGACCCGGGGGTCGAGGCGGGACAGCTGGCCGTCCAGGTCCGCCAGCCGGGTGGCGAGGGCCTCGTCGATGGTGGCGACGAGCTCGTCGGCCGTCGCCCTCGTGACGACCACGCCGACGATGCCGGACAGGGCGACCGTCGTCGCCCCGAACACCAGCGCCAGCCGGCCCTGGAGGGTGCGGGGGCCGATCACGCCACCAGCCGGTAGCCCCGCCCGCGGACGGTCTCGATCGTGGTCCGCCCGAACGGGCGGTCGACCTTGTCCCGCAGGTACCGCACGTAGACGTCGACCACGTTCGACGTGCCGTCGTAGGCGAAATCCCACACGTGGTCGAGGATCTGCTGGCGGGTCAGCACCTCGCCCGGGTGGCGGAGGAACAGCTCCAGCAGGGCGAACTCCTTCGGCGACAGCTCGATCGGGACGCCGGCCCTCGTGACCGCGTGGGTGGCCGGGTCCAGCTCGAGGTCGCCGCTGCGGAGCACGGTCGGGCGCTCCTGGGGCCGGCGGCGGGTGAGGGCCCGGAGGCGGGCGTACAGCTCCGGGATGGCGAAGGGCTTGGGCAGGTAGTCGTCGGCGCCGGCGTCGAGCCCGGTGACCCGGTCGGGCACGGCGTCGCGGGCGGTCAGCAGCAGCACCGGCGCCCACCGCTCGGCGGCCCGCAGCCGCCGGCACACCTCGAACCCGTCGGGCGGCGGGATCATCACGTCGAGGACGATGGCGTCGTAGTCGTGCTCGGTGCCGAGCCAGATGGCCTCCTCGCCGGTGGCCGCCACGTCCACGGCGTAGCCCTCGCGCCCGAGCGCCCGGCGGAGCAGGTCGGCCATCTTCGGCTCGTCCTCGACGACCAGCAGCCGCACGCTCCGATGGTAGGGATCGCCCCGGGAGTAGCTTGCGCGGCGTGGCCTCCTCCCCGATCTACGCGGCCCGCCTGCTGCGTCTGCCGCTGGCCGACGCGGACGGCGGCGCGCTCGGCCGGGTGGAGGACATGGTGCTGTCCGCCGCCGGCCGCACCGAGGCGCCGCGGGTGCTCGGCTTCGTCAGCACCGTGCAGCGGCGGCGCATCTTCGTCGGCAGCGGCCGCGTCGGCTCGGTCGACGCCGAGGGGGTCCGCCTCCGCACCGGCAGCATCGACGTCCGCCACTTCCAGCGCCGCCCGGGCGAGCTCCTCGTGACCGACCTGCTCGACCGGCGCACCCCCGACGGGGTCGTCCTCGACCTCGGCCTCGAGCCGCTGCCCGGCCGCCTGGCCGGGTGGCAGGTGGGCACCGTCGTCCTCGCCGACCGCCGGCCCCGTCTGCGCCGACCGGCGACGAAGGAGGTGCGGTGGACCGCCATGGGCGCGCTGCTCGGCGCGGGGACGGTCGCCGCCGAGGTCGCCTCGCTCGCCGACCTGCACCCGGCCGACGTCGCCGCCCGCGTGCGGGCCCTGCCCCTCCCCCGCCGCCGCCAGCTGGCCGAGGCGATGGAGGACGAGCGCCTCGCCGACCTGCTGGAGGAGCTCCCCGAGGAGGAGCAGCTGCGGATCATCGAGGGCCTCGACCTCGAGCGGGCGGCCGACGTGCTGGAGGAGATGGAGCCGGACGACGCCGCCGACCTGCTCGGCGAGATGCCGGCCGAGCGCCGCCAGGAGCTCCTCGCCGCCATGGAGCCGGAGGAGGCGACCCCGCTGCGGCGGCTGCTGACCTACGCCAGCAGCACGGCCGGCGGCCTCATGACCCCCGAGCCGGTCGTCCTCGCCCCGACCACGACGGTGGCCGAGGCCCAGGCCCGCCTCCGCCAGCCCGAGCTGCCCATGGCCCTCGCCGCCCAGGTGTTCGTGGCCCGCCCGCCGACCGAGACGCCGACCGGGCCCTACCTCGGCTCGGTCGGGTTCCAGCGGCTGCTGCGGGAGGCGCCGAGCACGGCGATCGGCGAGTGCCTCGACGAGGGGCCCGACGCCGCCGTCCCGCCCGACCTGCCCGACGCCGACGTGGCCGAGCGCCTGGCGCGCTACGACGCCATGGCCGTCGCCGTGTGCGACGACGCCGGCCGGCTCGTCGGTGCCGTCACCGTCGACGACGTGCTCGACCACCTCCTGCCCGAGGACTGGCGCTCCCGGCTGACCCCCGCGGCACGGCGGACCTGACGGCATGCGGCGCAGGGACGACCTGTCGGTCCCGCGGATCGGCGGCCGCAGCTTCGGGATCCACTACGACCCCGAGGCGTTCGGCCGCTTCTCCGAGGTCATCGCCCGCGCCCTCGGCACGGCCCGCTACCTCGTGTTCCAGACCGTCGTCATCGTCCTCTGGATC
>DASWMK010000189.1 GCA_036399815.1 Acidimicrobiales bacterium | reverse complement strand
CCACCCGCCCCGCGCCCGGCCAGCCCGAGGTCGGCGCCACCCGCCAGGCGCCCGACGCCGGCCAGGCGCCCGGCGCCGGCCAGGCGCCCGGCGCCACCCGTCCGGCGCCCGGCCAGCCCGAGGTCGGCGCCTCCCGTCCCGGCCCCGGCCAGGGCGCCCCCGTCGGCGCGCCCCGCCCGCCGGCCCCGGCCGGCGCCCCCGGCACGGCCCCCCGCCCGCCGGCTCCGCCCGGCGCCCGGCCTCCCGCCCCCGGCCCGCAGGGCGGCCGCCCGCCGGCCCCCGGCCAGGGTGTGCCCCGCCCGACGGCGCCGCCCGGCGCCCGCCCGCCGGCGCCTCCCGGGCAGCGGTCGCCGGCCCCGCCGCGCGTCGGCGCGTCCGAGCCCCGGCCCGGCGTCGTCCGCAGCAGCCGCCCCGACACCGACGACGGCGCCGCACCGGCGGCCGCGCGGGTCGGCTCGGCCCCCGGCCAGCAGGGCGCCCGCCCGCCGGCCCCTCCCGGCCAGCGCCCCGCCGGCCCGCCCCGCCAGGGCCCCGGCGCGCCCGGCAGCCGACCGCCCGGGCCCGGGCAGGCCGGCCCCCGACCGGGTGGCCGCCCGCCGGCCCCCGGCCAGCAGGGCGCCCGCCCGCCCCAGGGCGGCGTCCGCATGCCCGACGGCCGCGTCGTCCCGCCGCCGCCCGCCGCCGCGGCCGGTGCCCCCGGTGCCGGCGCCGGCGGTGCCGGCCCCGTCTCGCCGTCCGGCAAGCGCATCCCGCCGCCGCCCCGCCCGCAGCGGCCGGTGTCGTCCACCGGCCGGCCCATCCCGCCCCCGCCCGGTGGCGGCGGCCGCGGCCGCCCGGCCGGCGGCCCGCCCCGTCCCGGCGCCGGCGCCGGCCGCCCCGGTGGCGGCGGTGGCCGGAGCATGGGCGGCCCCCGCTCGTCCGTCCCCGGCGCCGGCATCGGCCGCCCCGGTGGCGGTCCCGGCGGCGGCCCCGGCGGTCGCGGCGGGCCCCAGGCCAACCGCCGCCCGCCCCGCCGCAAGGGGCGCCGTCGTCGCAGCCGTGAGGAGCTCCAGCCCCTCGACGTGATGCCGACCTACACGGCCAAGGACGCCCCCATCCCCGAGGGCACGGTCGTGATCGAGCGCTCGTCGACCCCGCAGGAGCTCGGCTCGAAGCTGAACCGCACGGCGGCCGACGTCGTCCGCTTCCTCATGCAGCAGGGCGAGATGGTGACGGCCACCCAGTCGCTCACCGACGACATGATCGAGCTGTTCGCGGCCGAGATCGGCGCCGCCATCCGCCTCGTCGACCCCGGCGAGGAGCAGGAGGTCGAGCTCCAGAAGCTGCTCGACCTCCCGGACGAGGAGGAGGAGGACGAGGCCGACCTCGTCGCCCGCCCGCCGGTCGTGACCGTCATGGGCCACGTCGACCACGGCAAGACCAAGCTGCTCGACCGCATCCGCCAGGCGAACGTGGTCGAAGGCGAGGCCGGCGGCATCACCCAGCACATCGGCGCCTACCAGGCCGAGAAGAACGGCCGGCGCATCACGTTCATCGACACCCCGGGCCACGAGGCGTTCACCGCCATGCGGGCCCGCGGCGCCGAGGTGACCGACATCGTCATCCTCGTGGTGGCGGCCGACGACGGCGTGATGCCCCAGACGATCGAGGCCCTGAACCACGCCAGGGCCGCCGAGGTGCCGATCGTCGTCGCCATCAACAAGGTCGACCGCGAGAACGCCGACCCCACGAGGGTGATGCAGCAGCTCTCCGAGCTCGGCCTCGTGCCCGAGCAGTGGGGCGGCGACACCGTGATGGTCGAGGTGTCGGCCCTCCAGGACCTCGGCATCGACGACCTGCTCGAGAACCTGCTCGTCGTGGCCGACGTGGCCGACCCGCCGCTCGTCGCCAACCCCGGCGGCCGGGCCATGGGCACGGTCCTCGAGGCCAACCTCGACGTCGGCCGGGGCCCCGTGGCCACCGTCATCGTCGAGCGGGGCACCCTGCGGGTCGGCGACCCGCTGGTGGCCGGCGCGGCGTGGGGCCGGGTGCGGGCCCTCATCGACGACAAGGGCAACCAGGTGCGCGAGGCGGGCCCGTCCTCGCCGGTCCAGGTGCTCGGCCTGTCCGACGTGGCTGAGGCGGGCGACGACTTCGTGGTCGCCCCCGACGACAAGACGGCCCGCAGCGTCGCCCAGACCCGCGAGCACTGGCACCGCCTGCGCGAGCTGGGCCGGGACGCCTCCGTGCTCAAGGCCCCCGGGGTCCGGCTGGAGGACATCTTCAACCAGATCCAGGCCGGCGGCACGGCCACGCTCAACCTCGTGCTCAAGGCCGACGTGGGCGGCTCGCTGGAGGCGCTCACCGAGGCCCTCCGCCGCCTCGAGCGGGAGGACGTGAAGCTCGGCTTCGTCCACCGCGGGGTCGGCGGCATCACCGAGAGCGACGTGCAGCTGGCGTCGGCCTCGAGCGCCACGATCATCGGGTTCAACGTCCGCCCCGATCGCAAGGCCAGGGACCTGGCCGAGCAGGAGGACGTGGAGATCAGGACCTACGAGATCATCTACCAGGTGCTCGAGGACATCGAGAACGCCATGGTCGGCATGCTCGCCCCCGAGTACGAGGAGGTCGTGACCGGCGAGGCCGAGGTCCGCGAGATCTTCCGGGTCCCGCGGGTCGGCGCCATCGCCGGCTGCTACGTGCTCAACGGGACGATCACCCGGGGCTCGAAGGTCCGCTTCCTCCGCGAGGGCACGATCATCTGGAAGGGCACGATCACCTCGCTCAAGCGCTTCAAGGAGGACGCCAGGGAGGTGCAGGCCGGCTACGAGTGCGGCATCGGCCTGTCGGACTTCCAGGACCTGAAGCAGGGCGACATCATCGAGACCTTCGAGGAGCGGGAGATCCCCCGGACCTAGGTCCGGGGCCCGCTCACGCCGTCGCCGACCGGGCCCGCCGGCCGGCGACGACCAGGCCGGCGCCGACCAGCGCCGCCGCGACCACGGCCCCGACCAGCACGCCCGACCGCGCCGGCCCCGAGCCGGCCGGCCCGGCGTCGGCGGGCGCCGTGGCCGCGGCCCGAGGGGCGGGGAGGCCGGCGGCGACGAGGTCGTCGGCGAGCCCGGCCGGCGCCGCGAACCAGCCGCCGTAGGAGCGCTGGCCCATCACCGCCTGGCCGGGGGCCAGGTAGGTGACCGGCCCGGCCTCGGCGTAGGGGTAGACGTCCTGGCGGACGACGTCGACGTCGCCACCCGGGCCCGGCACCTCCCAGGACACGACCAGCCGGGGGCCGAGGTCGCCGGCCGGGGCGCCGTCCAGGGTCGGGTCCGGCTCGGTCCGGAACACGGTGGCGAAGAACCCGAGGTCCTCCACGAGCGCCCAGTGGCCGTCGAGGTCGAGCGCCACCGGCGCCTCGTAGCCGTCCCCGTCCACCGTCGCCGCCGCCGGTCCCTTGGCCGAGGCGGCCGTCGCCGGGGCCAGTAGCGTCGTCACCACCACGAGGAGGAAGATTCGGGTCCGCACGCCAGCGCCTCCTTCGACCGGACCCGCAGATCAGACCATGTTCGCCTGTGCCCTGTCCATCGACCTCCACCTCCCCGAGTGCCGCTCGCTGAAGGCCAAGCGCGCCGTCGTGAAGCCGATCGTCGAGGGGTTGCGGCGGCGCTACCACGTGGCCGCGGCCGAGGTCGGCCACGCCGACTCCTGGCAGCGGGCCGAGCTCGGCGTCGCCGTCGTGTCCGGCTCGCAGCACCACGCGTCCGACATCCTCGACGAGGTCGAGCGCTACGTGTGGTCGTTCCCGGAGGTGCAGGTGCTCGCCACGAGCCGTTCCTGGCTGGAGGACGCCCGATGACCCGCCGACCGACCGGACAGCGCCACTACCCCCGCACGGCCCGGCTGAACGAGCTGCTGCGGGAGATCGTGGCCGACGAGCTGGAGCGGGTGGACGACGACCGGCTCGTGCTCGTGACGGTGACCGGCGTGGAGGTCGAGCCCGACCTCCGCCACGCCACCGTGTGGTTCGACTCGCCGGCCGGCGAGGAGGGCGACGAGGAGGTGCTGGCCGGCCTGGCCGACGCGAGGGTCCGCCTCCAGGCCGCCGTCGGCCGCCAGGCGAGGACCAAGCGGGTGCCGGAGCTGTCGTTCCGGCCCGACCCGGCCGTCCGCCAGGGCCTGCGGGTGGAGGACATCCTGCGCCGCCTCCACGAGGAGGGCGACCGGCCGGGATGAGCGGCCGCCCGCCCGGCCCCGACGGGGTGGCCGTGGTCGACAAGCCGGCCGGGTGGACGTCCCACGACGTCGTCGCCCGCTCCCGGCGCCTGCTCGGCACCCGCAAGGTCGGCCACGCCGGCACCCTCGACCCGGGCGCCACCGGGGTGCTGCTGCTCGGCGCCGGCCGGGCCACGCGCCTGCTGCGGTTCCTGTCGGGCCTGTCGAAGTCCTACGTCGGCGAGGTCGTGCTCGGGGTCGAGACGACGACCCTCGACGACGAGGGCGAGGTGACCGCCACCCACGACATGGCCGGCGTCGGCGTCGAGGACGTGCGGGCCGCGGCCGCGGCCTTCGTCGGGGAGATCGACCAGGTGCCGCCCATGGTGTCGGCGGTGAAGGTCGGCGGCCGCCGCCTCCACGAGCTGGCGCGGGCGGGGGAGGTGGTCGAGCGGGCCCCCCGGCGGGTGACCGTCCACGCCCTCGCCGTCGACCCGGTGCCGGGCGACGAGCTCGCCTTCCGCCTTTCCGTCACGTGCTCGTCGGGCACCTACGTGCGGTCGCTCGCCGCCGACCTCGGCCGGGCCCTCGGCGGCGGCGCCCACCTGCGCCGGCTGCGGCGGACGGCGGTCGGGCCGTTCGGCCTCGACGAGGCCGTCGCGCTCGACGCCCTCGCTCCCGACCGCCTCCTCCCGCCGGCGGTCGCGCTGCGGGGCCGGCCGGCGGTCAGTGTCGAGGACCCCGACGTGGTCACCGCCGTCGGCCACGGCAAGGTGCTGCCCGACGAGGTCCTCGGCATCGAGGGTGACGGCGGGGGGCCGTGGGCCGTCCTCGACGCCGCCGGCACCCTGCTCGCCGTGTACGAGCGCCACGGCGCCGGCCGGGTCAAGCCGGCCGTCGTCCTCGCCTAGGTAGCCTCGCCGCCGTGGAGGTGGTGCGCGAGCCCGACTGCCCGCGGCCCGACGGGGGCACGGTCGTCACGATCGGGGCCTACGACGGGGTGCACCTCGGCCACCGCGCCCTCGTCGCCGAGGTCCGCCGGCGGGCGGAGCGGCTGGGCTGCGCCAGCGCCGTCGTCACCTTCGACCGCCACCCCGCCACCGTCGTCCGCCCCGAGTCGGCCCCCCTGCTGCTCACCGACCTCGACCAGAAGCTCGAGCTGCTGGCCTCGACCGGGCTCGACTACGCGCTGGTCGTCCAGTTCGACGCCGAGCGGGCGAGGGAGTCGGCCGAGGACTTCGTGCGCCGGACGCTCGTCGGCTGCCTCGGGGCCCGGTCGGTGGTCGTCGGCGACGACTTCCACTTCGGCCACCGGCGTCGCGGCAACGTCGACCTGCTCACCAGCATGGGCGCCGACCTCGGCTTCGACGTGCTCGGCCTGCGCCTCGTGGCCGACGGCGAGGAGGCGTACTCGTCGACCCGCATCCGCCGGGCGCTCGCCGCCGGCGACGTGGCCGCCGCCGCCACGATGCTCGGCCGCCCCCACGAGGTGCGGGGCCGGGTGGTGCGGGGCGACGGCCGGGGCGGCCCCGAGCTCGGCTACCCGACGGCGAACGTGGAGGTCCCGCCCGGGATCCTGCTGCCCGCCGACGGCGTGTACGCCGGCTGGTACGAGCGGCCGTCGGGCGAGGTCCACGAGGCCGCCATCTCCCTCGGCCGCCGCCCCCAGTTCTACGAGACGGCCGACGCCTCGCTGCTCGAGGCCCACCTGCCCGGCTTCGACGGCGACCTGTACGGCGAGGCCGCCAAGGTCCGCTTCGTCGCCCGCCTGAGGGGCCAGGAGCGCTACGAGACCGTCGACGCGCTCATCGAGCAGATGGGCCGGGACGTGGACGCCACCAGGGCCGCGCTGGCGTGAGCGACGGCCGCACGCAGCGGGAGCGGATGCTGGCCGGCGACCCGTACCTCGCCGACGACCCGCAGCTGCGGGACGAGGCGGCCCGCGCCCGGCGGCTCCAGGAGGCCTACAACGCCACGCCGGCGGCCGACCGCGACGCCCGCCGGCGGCTCCTCGAGGAGCTGCTCGGGGCGTTCGGGGAGGACAGCGAGATCCGCCCGCCGTTCGCCTGCGACTACGGCTACCACGTGCGCGTCGGGGCGAGGACGTTCGTCAACTTCGGCCTGGTGGCCCTCGACGTGGCCCCGATCACGATCGGCGACGACGTGCAGATGGGGCCGTACGTGCAGCTGCTGACCCCGACCCACCCCGTCGAGGCCGCGGCCCGGCTGGCCAAGTGGGAGGCGGCCCGGCCCATCACCATCGCCGACAACGTGTGGCTGGGCGGCGGCGTGGTCGTCCTGCCCGGCGTGACCATCGGCGAGAACACCGTCGTCGGGGCGGGCGCCGTCGTCACCCGCGACCTGCCGGCGGACGTGGTCGCCGTCGGCAACCCGGCCAGGGTCGTGCGGGCCCTGCCGGAGGCGGGGAGCGGGTCACGGCTCGTCGAATGGCAACCGGAGCGCGGCACTCCCGGCGCCGTCCTGGGGCGTGAAGAGGTGTGACGTGTCGATCGGCTGGCGCCCCCGCTGGTAGGCCGCACGAACCTCGAGCAGCGGGCCGGCAGCTACGTAGTACGTCCCCCGTTTCACGCCCCGACGCTCGAGCAGTCCGGCATTCACCATCGCCCGCAGGTCGATGGTCGCAACCTGGTTCGAGATTTCCTCCTCCCAGCCCCGGAGGACGGTGCGGTATCCGGCGTTGCGAACCCGCAGGCCGATGGTGGCGTCGAACAGAGCGGCGACGGAGCGATTCGGTAGGCGGTGCTCGACGATCAGCGCTTCGAGAGCGGACCAGATCGATTCCGACTCGCGGACACGCCGCAGGACGCTCATCGCTTGCACGAAGTGCGCCTCGAGGCAGAACCGCACCCAAGGCCGGGCGTCGTGGTGCGGGTTCCACCGCCCCCGACCGACGGCGCCGAGCACGGCGTAGTAGGCGTGCGTGTTCGCACCCAGGTATTCCTCGATGCTGGAGAACTCCGGAACGAGGATTCCCTCACGGGCGAGCACGAGCGTCTGTAGGCACCGGGCCATCCGCCCGTTGCCGTCTCTGAAGGGGTGGATCATCACGAGGTTCAGATGCGCCATGGCCGCTCGGACGAGCGCCGGGACGTCGGTCTCGACGGACAGCTGCTTCACCAGCTCCTCGACCAGCGAGGGAACGACGTCCGCTTCCGGGCCCTCGTACACGATCTCGCCGGACGCATCGTTCCGAATCCAGATGGCTCCCGGGCGCCAGAGGCCAGGACCGGCCTCGAGCGAGTACTCCGTCATCATGAAGTGGAGGCTCCGGACGAGGCCGGCGGTGTACTCGAAGTGCGGATCCTGCGCCAGCTGCAGCACGTACGTCATGGCTCGCCGGTAGCCCGTCACCGCGTGCCAGTCCTCGGTCCGAGCATCGGCGGGGTCGTCGCCCTCGATGGCGGCAACAGCGTCCTCGACGGAGACGTGGTAGCCCTCGATGCTGTTCGATCCTTGGATCGCCAGTGCGGACAGGACACGTCGGACCGAGCCGACCCAACGACGCGGCTCGGCGACATAGAACCGAAGTTGGCGGCGGAGGTCGTCGATGCGATCCAGCGCCGCTGCCTCCTCGGGGCCCACGGTTGGAACCTCGAAGATCACGAACGACTCCTATCGAAACATTGAAGCGATAGCTAGTTGTTATGGATAGTATCAGTATATGATATCGCCCGAAGGCCCGTGCGGGCCCTGCCGGAGGCGGGGAGCGGGCTGCTAGCCTGACCGGGACCGGTCCGCCGGTCGACGCTCGCCGCCGTCGCGGCCGAGCAGCTCCCCGCCTCGCCCAGCGGGCGGGGGAGCAGGGTCCGACACCCGCACACGAAGGAATTGCATGCCCGACAAGACAGCGACGATCGCCGAGCACCGGCTCCACGAGTCCGACACGGGATCGCCCGAGGTGCAGATCGCGCTCCTCACCGAGCGCATCAACCACCTCACCGAGCACCTGAAGGTGCACAAGAAGGATCACCACAGCCGGCGCGGCCTGCTCATGCTGGTCGGCCGGCGCCGTCGCCTCCTGGACTACGTCCGGAGGAACGATGTCGAGCGCTACCGGGCGATCATCGGTCGCCTCGGCCTGCGCAGGTAGCACCCCCACGAGCGGCCTGCGGGCCGCTCGTGGCGCGTTCCGAACACCACTGCGGCACCCGCGGGTCAGCTGCCAGTCGAAGGTCCCCGGGCCCCCGCCCGGTGGTCGCCGACTGGGAACTGGCCCCGCCGCACCGATCGGGCACCGGACGAAACGGTGCCTCGAAGGGAGCATCCATGGCGGACGCCATCTCCGTCTCCACCGCCGTCGCCGGCACCGAGGGCAAGACCCTGTCCCTCGAGACCGGCAAGCTGGCCGGCCTGGCCGACGGCGCCGTCGTCGCCCGGCTGGGCAACACCATGGTCCTCGTCACGGCCACGGCCGCGAAGACCGTGCGGGAGGGCATCGACTTCTTCCCGCTGACCGTCGACGTCGAGGAGCGCATGTACGCGGCCGGGAAGATCCCCGGCTCGTTCTTCCGGCGTGAGGGCCGGGCCACCGACCAGGCCATCCTCACCGCCCGCCTCATCGACCGCCCGCTGCGACCGTCGTTCCCCGACGGGTTCCGCAACGAGATCCACGTCGTCGCCACCATCCTCGGCGCCGACCTCCGCAACCCCCACGACGTGCTCGCCATCAACGGCGCGTCGGCCGCCCTCACGATCTCCGGCATCCCCTTCGCCGGGCCCATCGGGGCCGTGCGGCTGGCCTACACGGTCGACGGCCAGTGGCTGCCCCACCCGACCTACCAGGAGGGCGACGAGTCGACCTTCGAGGTGGTCGTGGCCGGCCGGGCCCTCGACGACGGCGACGTCGCCATCATGATGGTCGAGGCCGGCGGCACCGAGCGGGCCTGGGACTTCTACGCCGGCGGCGCCCCCCGGGTCACCGAGGAGGTCATCGCCGAGGGCCTCGAGGCGTCGAAGCAGTGGATCAGGGAGTCGATCAAGCTCCAGCTCCAGCTGCGCGAGCAGGTCGGCGAGCGCCCCGCCGTCGACTACGTCCCCCAGGTGGACTACGCCGACGAGGTGCTCGCCCGGGTGCGCGAGGTCGGCGAGGCCCGGCTGACCGAGGCCCAGGCGACCGCGGGCAAGGCCGACCGGGACGCGGCGACCAAGGAGGTCACCGACGCCATCCTCGCCGAGCTCCTCCCCGAGCTGGCCGACGTGGCCGACGCCGAGAAGCAGCTGAAGTCGGCCGTCCGCTCGGTCACCAAGGCGATCATCCGCCGGCGCATCGTCGAGGACGGCGTGCGCATCGACGGCCGCGGCGTCCGCGAGCTGCGCCCGGTGTCGGCCGAGGTCGGGCTCATCCCGACGGCGCACGGCTCGGGGCTGTTCCAGCGGGGCGAGACCCAGGTGCTGAACGTCTGCACGCTCGGCATGCCGCGCATGGAGCAGATGCTCGACACGATCGGCGTCGACGACTCCAAGCGCTACATGCACCACTACAACTTCCCGCCCTTCTCCACCGGCGAGACCGGCTTCATGCGGGGCCCGAAGCGCCGCGAGATCGGGCACGGGCTGCTGGCCGAGCGGGCGCTGCTGCCGGTGGTGCCGTCCTCCGAGGAGTTCCCCTACACGCTCCGCCTCGTCTCCGAGGTGCTGTCGTCGAACGGGTCCACCTCGATGGGCTCGGTGTGCGCCTCGACCCTGTCGCTGATGGACGCCGGCGTGCCGGTGAAGGCGCCGGTGGCCGGCATCGCCATGGGCCTCGTGTACGCCGAGGGCCGGTACACCACCCTCACCGACATCCTCGGCGCCGAGGACCACTACGGCGACATGGACTTCAAGGTCGCCGGCACGGCGGACTTCGTCACCGCCCTCCAGCTCGACACGAAGATCGACGGCATCCCGGCCGACGTGCTCGGCGCCGCCCTCGAGCAGGCCAAGGAGGCCCGCCTCCAGATCCTCGAGGTCATGCGCGAGGCCATCGCCGAGCCCCGGTCCGAGGTGCGGGAGACGGCGCCGAAGATCGTCAGCTTCCACATCCCGATCGACAAGATCGGCGAGGTCATCGGCCCCAAGGGCAAGGTCATCAACGCCATCCAGCAGGAGACCGGCGCGGACATCAGCGTCGACGACGACGGCACCGTCGGCACGGTCAGCATCGGGTCGGTCGACTCGGGCGCCGTGGCCGAGGCCAGGCGCCAGATCGAGCTCATCCTGAACCCGCCGACGGCCGAGGTCGGGCAGGTCTACAAGGGCAAGGTCGTCAACATCACCAAGTTCGGCGCCTTCGTCAACATCCTCCCGGGCCGCGACGGCCTGGTCCACATCTCCAAGCTCGGCGGCGGCCGCCGCATCGAGCGGGTGGAGGACGTGGTCGACCTCGGCGACGAGCTCGAGGTGCGGGTGGACGACGTGGACCCGAACGGCAAGGTGTCGCTCACCCCGGTGGGCGAGCGCTTCGCCAACGGCGACGGCGGCGGCGACGCCCCCCGCTCCGGCGGTGGTGGTGGCGGCGGCGAGTCGGCCGGCTCCGGGGTCGAGAGCGTCAGCTTCGAGGACGCCTTCGACGCCGAGGTCCGCCAGGAGTTCGGCGACCTCGGGCCCGCGCCCGTCGGCGCCGACACCGGCCGCGAGCGCGACCGGGGCGGCGACCGGGGCCGGGGCGGCGACCGGGGTCGCGGCGGCGACCGGGGCGGCCGCGGTGGTGGCGACCGTGGCGGCCGCGGTGGCGGCGGCCGGCGTCGCCACTAGCCGGGGTGGGTGACCGGGCGGCGGACGAGGGCGTCCGCCGCACCTGCCTCCCGGGCGGCCTCCGGGTCGTCACCGAGCACATGCCCGGCGCGCTGTCGGTGACCACCGGCGTGTGGGTCGCCGTCGGCGCCCGGGACGAGCCGGCCCCGCTGGCCGGCGCGTCCCACTTCCTCGAGCACCTGCTGTTCAAGGGCACCGAGGCGAGGACGGCGCGCGACATCGCCGAGGCCGTCGACGCCGTCGGCGGCGAGATGAACGCGTTCACCGCCAGGGAGCACACCGCCTACTACACGCGCCTCCCGCGGGGGGACCTCGCCCTCGGGCTCGACCTGCTCACCGACGTGCTGTCCGCGCCCGCCTTCCGGGACGCGGAGGTCGAGGCCGAGCGGGACGTGATCCTCGAGGAGCTGGCCATGAGCGAGGACACGCCCGACGACCGGGTGCACACGCTCGTGTACGAGGCCCTGTTCCCGGACCACCCGCTCGGTCGCGAGGTGCTCGGCGACCCGACGACGATCGGCGGGCTGACCAGGGACCAGATCCGGGGCTTCTTCGACGAGCACTACCGGCCGGCCAACCTCGTGGTCGTCGGCGCCGGCGACCTCGACCACGACGACGTCGTCGCCGCCGTGGCCGAGCGGCTCGACGGCCGGGCGAGCGGCGAGCGGCCGGCCCGCCACGCCCCCGACGTCGCGCCCCGCCCGCTCACCGTGCTGAAGCGCTCGACCGAGCAGGCCCACCTCGCCGTCGGCGTGCGGGCCCTGGCGGTGGACGACGCCGACCGGTACGCCCTCGGCGTCGCCAACCAGGCCCTCGGCGGCGGCATGTCGAGCCGGCTGTTCCAGGAGATCCGCGAGGAGCGGGGCCTCGCCTACTCCGTCTACAGCTACACCTCGGCCTACGCCGACACCGGCGCGCTGGTCGTGTACGCCGGCACCTCGCCGACCAAGGCCAAGCAGGTGCTCGGCCTGCTGCTCGGCGCCCTCGACGACCTGGCCGAGCGGGGCCTCACGGCACAGGAGCTGGCCGTGGCCAAGGGCGGGCTCGAGGGCCAGCTGCTGCTCGGCCTGGAGGACAGCGGCAGCCGCATGTCCCGGTTGGGCCGCCACGAGATCACGAGGGGCGAGGTCGTCCCGGTGGACGCCCAGGTGGCCGGGCTGCGGGCGGTCACGGCCGAGGACGTGGTCCGGGTGTGCGCCCGGGTGCTGTCGGGGCCGAGGGCCGTCGCCGCCGTCGCCCCGTTCGGGGAGCGGGGCCTCGCGGGGGTGGCCTGACCGGCCCGTCTATCGTTCGGCCATGTCGCTCCGAGTGGCGGTGTTCGGGGCTGCCGGGCGCATGGGCGCGACGGTGTGCCGGGCGGTGGCGGCCGACCCCGGCCTCGAGCTCGTCGCGGCCGTCGACCCCCGCCACGCCGGGCCGGGCGAGGCCGGCGTGCCCGTGTCGGCGTCGCCCGACGCCGTGCTCGACGCCGGCGCCGACGTCGTCGTCGACTTCACGAGGGCCGAGGCCGCCAGGGGGAACCTGCGCTGGGCGGCCGACCACGGCCTGCACGCGGTGACCGGCACGACCGGGCTGGGCGAGGCCGACCTCGACGACCTGCGGGCCCGCTTCACCGACCGGGGCTGCGTGGTCGCCCCGAACTTCGCCATCGGCGCCGTGCTGATGATGCGCTTCGCCGAGCTGGCCGCGCCGTGGTTCGAGACGGCCGAGGTCGTCGAGCTCCACCACGACCGCAAGGCCGACGCCCCGTCGGGCACGGCCATGCTGACGGCCGGCCGGATGGCCGCCGCCTCCGACCGGTGGGGCGCCGACCCGACGACCGACGAGGTCGTGCCCGGGGCCAGGGGCGGTGCCGGGCCGGGCGGCATCCACGTGCACTCGGTGCGCCTCCGGGGGCTCGTCGCCCACCAGGAGGTGCTGCTCGGAACCGACGGGCAGCTGCTCACCATCCGGCACGACTCGTTCGACCGGGTGTCGTTCATGCCGGGGGTGCTGCTGGCCGTCAAGGCCGTCCCCGACCGGCCGGGGCTGACCGTGGGCCTCGACGCCCTCCTCGGCCTTTGAGGGTGCCGCCCGGGCTGGCGGCCCGGCTCACCGGCGTCCCCGAGCGGGGGTGGCGCCGCCGGCACGGGGTCGTGCTGGTCGCCATGTGGGCGGCGGTCGGCGTGGTCGGCGCCGTCGCCGCCACGGTCGGGCCCGGCGCGGGCAGGAGCGCGGGCGAGGGCGTCTGGCTCCTGCCGCTGGCCGTCGTCGCCACCGTGCCCGTCGGGTGGCGGGTGAGGACGGCGGCCGCCGCCGCCACCGTCACCGGGGCCGCCGCCACCGTCGCCCACCTCACCGAGGTGGCCGGGCCGGGCGTGTTCATGCTGGCCGCCGTCGCCCTCCTGTGGGCCTACCGGTCCTGGCTCCCGTTCCTCGTGGCGGTGGCCGTCGTGGCCGGCTTCCACGTGGTCCTCGACCTGGTCCCGGGCGAGCTGGTCCAGTGGGACGAGGCCGCCGCCGAGCTCGTCGTCGTCCTCGCCGCCGTGGCGGCCCGGGTGGTGAACGAGGTGGCGTGGGCCGACGTCGACCGCCTCCGCCTCCAACACCTGCTCGTCCTCGACGCCGCCGAGGAGGGCATCTGCGGCGCCGACCTGGAGGGCCGGGGGACGTTCGTCAACCGGGCCGCGGCCCGGATGTACGGGTTCGCCGAGGAGGAGCTGGTCGGCAGGTCGGTGCACGAGCTCACCCACCACCACCGGGCCGACGGGTCGCCGTACCCGCCCGAGCAGTGCCCGATCCGCCAGGCCGTGACCGGCGGCAAGCGGGTGCACGTGTCCGGCGAGGTGTTCTGGCGGAAGGACGGCACCTCGTTCCCGGTCGAGTACGTCGCCGCCCCGCTGCGCCAGGGCGGGCGGGTGGTGGGCGGGGTCGTCACCTTCCGGGACGTGAGCGAGCAGGAGGCGGCCAGGCGGGCGGCCGCCGAGCTGGCCAGGATGGCCGAGCGCCAGGCGGCCCAGACCGAGACCGTCCACCTGCTGGAGGAGGCCGTCCGCCCGCCGGTGCCGGAGGTCGACCACGCCGAGATCGGCGTGTACGTGCTGCCCGCCGACCCGAACGCGCCGACCGGCGGCGACCTCTACGACCTGCACGTCCTGCCCGACGGCGACCTCCACCTCGCCGTCGTCGACGTGGTCGGCAAGGGGGTCGCGGCCACGAAGGACGCGCTGGCCGTCGTGCACGCGCTCCGCCTGCTCGTGCTCGACGGCTGCCCGCCGGCCCAGCTCGTGGCCCGGGCCGACCGCCTGGTCACCGCGCTCAGCCCCGACCTGGTGGCGACGGCGCTGGTCGCCCGCTACACGCCGTCGACCGGGGTGGTGCGCCTGGCCGGCGCCGGCCACCCGCCGGCCCTGCTGCTGGCGGCCGACGGGGCGTCGCGCTTCGTGGCCGCCCCGGGCATCGCCATCGGCTGGCCGGGGGCGGGCAGCGAGGAGGTCGTCGAGGTGAAGCTCGAGCGCAGCGACGTGCTGCTGCTCTACACCGACGGCCTGGTGGAGGCGACCAAGGACATCCTCGCCGGCTTCGACGGCCTCCAGCGGGCCGCGGCGGAGACCGTCAGCTACCCGGCGCCGTCGCTCGCCCGGGCCCCCGTCGAGCGGGCCCTCGCCGGCAGCGTGCGCCGGGACGACACGCTGGCCCTGGTCCTCCGCCGCCGCCGCCCGCCCGACCTGCCCGAGCGGCCGGCGCTGCGCCCGTTCGCCCACCGGTTCAGCCCGAACACGGCCGCCGTGCCGGTGGCCCGCCACCTGCTGCAGGACTGGCTGCGCCACCAGCCGGTCGACCCCGACGCGGTGCCCGACCTCGTGCTGATGGCCTCCGAGCTGTGCTCGAACGCGGTCGCGGCGTCGACCGGGGCGCCGGCCGCGCTCGGCCTGCGGTCCTGGATCGAGGGCGACGCCGTCGTGGTCGAGGTGTCCGACGACGGCCCCGGCCTCGTCCTGCCCGACCGGCCCGTCGAGGAGCCGCCCGACGGCGGCCTCGAGCGGGGCCGGGGGCTGTTCATCGTCCGCGTGCTGGCCGACGAGGTGCACGCCGTCCACGAGGACGGCCGCTCGTCGGTGCGGGTGGTGAAGCGGAGCGTGGCGGCCGGCCGCCGGCCCTAGGAGGCGACGCGGGCGACGGGGGAGGTGGCGAAACGCTCGGCGACGGCGGCCTTCAGGCGGCGGATCGAGGAGGCCGCCCGGTGGGCCGGGAGCATGGCCCGCTGCGCGGCGGCGTCGCCGGCGAAGGCGGCCACCGCCGTCTCGGGGTCGAGGTTGGCGGCGGCGAGGATGGCGCCGGCGCAGCCGACCGGGCCGGCCAGGGCGAGCACGGCCGACGAGCCGACCCACACCGGGTGCGGGAAGCGGTCGAGGGTCTCGAGCAGGCGGGCCGGGTCGCCGGTCGAGTCCTTCAGCCCGCGCACGGGCAGGCCGGCGAGGGCCTCGACGGCGATGCCGGGGGCCGACGCCCTCGGGAAGTGGTAGGCGAGCACGGGCACGTCGCCGGCCGCGGCGGCCACCTCGTCGTAGTAGGGGCGGGGGTCGTCGGCGAGGGGCGGGGACAGGGCGAGCACGGCGTCGGCCCCGCCGGCCGCCGCCCGCCTGGTGAGCTCGGCCGCCTGGCGGGCCGACGGGGCCCCGGTCCCGGCGACGACGGCCACCCCGGGCGGCACGGCGGCCCGCACGGCGGCGAGCAGCGCGTCCCGCTCGTCGGGGGAGAGGGTGGCCGCCTCGCCCGTGGAGCCGGCGACCACCACGCCCCGCACGCCGAGGGCGGCCAGCCGGGCGGCCAGGTCGCCGGTCGCCGGGCCGTCGAGGTCGCCCCGCTCGTCGAACAGGGTGAGGAGGGCGACCCCCACGCCGGTGAAGACGGGGTCAGCCACGGCGGTGCACCCGGCCGGCGCCGGCCTGGTCCCTCGGCATGACCACGACCTGGTCGACGTTCACGTGCGGCGGCCTGGTCACCATCCAGGCCACGCAGTCGGCGACGTCCTCGGCCACGAGCGGGGTCATCCCCCGGTAGACGGCGGCCGCCCGCTCGGCGTCGCCGGCGAAGCGGACGAGGCTGAACTCCGTGTCGACCATGCCGGGGTCGACCTGGCCGACGCGGACGGGCCGGCCGAGCAGCTCCATGCGCAGCACCTTCATCGTCGCCCGCACGGCTGCCTTCGACGCGTTGTAGCCCGCCCCGCCGGGATAGGGCTCGAAGCCGGCGATCGAGCCGATCGTGACGACGTGCCCGTCGCCGCTCGCCTCGAGCCGGGGGAGCAGCGCCCTCGTCATGCGAAGGACGCCGAGGACGTTGACCTCGTACATCCACCGCCACTCGCCGTCGTCGGCCTCCTCGTACGGGCTCGTGCCGAGCGCCCCGCCGGCGCTGTTCACGAGCACGCGGACGTCGCCGACCCAGTCGCAGAACTCGGCCACCGAGGCGGGGTCCTCGACGTCGAGGCGGTGCCAGCGGGCGCCGGTGGCGGCGGCCACGTCCCTCAGGCGGTCCTCCCGGCGGGCCCCGACGGCGACGTCGAACCCCTCGGCGGCGAGCCGCCGCGCCGTCGCCGCCCCGATGCCCGCGCTCGCCCCGGTCACCACCGCGGTCCCCCGTCCGGCCATGGGCCGACCCTAACCGGGGGCCTGGTCGGCCTCGTCCTCCTCGTCGTCCTCGGACGGGACGGCGACGGCCAGCGCCGCCTGGGCCAGCTCGTCGCGCTCCAGGTCGACGGGCGCCTCGCCGGTGCCGACCCCGGACGCCAGCAGGTCCTCCTCCTGGTCCAGCTCCTCCTCCAGGCGGACGAGCGCGCCGATCTCGTCCTTGCCCCTGAGGCGCTGGAGCACCCAGCTGCCGGCGACCATGGCGAAGGCCAGCGCGGTCAGCGGCCACTGGTAGTCGCGGATGAACCCGAGGAGGTCGGTGAGCGGGGCCTCGAACGCCTCGCCGGTGATCTTGATGAGCCAGAGGCGGGCGATCGTGCCGGTGACGTTGAGGACGAGGAACACGGCCGGGGTCATCCCGGCCGAGCCGGCGAACAGGCAGATGTAGTTGTTGGGGGCGAGGAACACGAGCGGCCAGGCCGCCTTGGAGAACGCCTTCTCGATCCACCGCAGCACCTCGCCGACGCTCGGCGCCCGGCGCTCGGCCCACTTCACGGCGGCGTCGCCGTAGAAGAAGCCGAGCAGGTAGAAGAGCGGGTCCGACACCAGCAGGCGGACGGTGCCGACCACGAAGTAGACGAGCGGCTCCACGTTGTTGACGACCAGCACCAGGTTGCGGTTGCGGGCGTTCAGCGCCATCAGCCAGACCGGGTGCTCGTTCACCAGGGTGGGGGCGAGCGCGTCGCCCACGTTGCTGGCGATCACGAGGGCCACGAGCGGCACGACCAGCAGCGGCAGCAGGCGACGGGGCGGCGTGCGGCGCTCCAAGGCCCCTGAATCTACGCTGGCCCACCATGCGTGGGCTCATGCAGGACCACCCGCTGACCGTCACCCACCTGTTCAGCCGGGCCGAGCGGCTGTTCCCCGACAAGACGGTGGTGACGGCGGCGCCCACCGGGGTCGAGCGGGTCGCCTACGGCGACTGGGCGGCGAGGACGAGGCGGCTCGGCGGCGTGTTCGACCGGCTGGGCCTGAGCGACGACGCCCGCGTCGGCACGTTCGCCTGGAACACGGCCCGCCACCTCGAGCTGTACTTCGCCGCGCCGTGCACCGGGCGGGTGCTGCACACGCTCAACATCCGGCTGTTCCCCGAGCAGGTCACCTACATCGTCAACCACGCCGAGGACGAGGTGATCTTCGTCGACCGGTCGCTGCTGCCGCTGCTGTGGCCGCTCGTGCCGAGCTTCGAGACCGTCCGCCACTTCGTGGTGATGGACGACGGCGGCATGCGGGCGCCCGGCGCCCCGCCGGCCGAGGTGCCCGACGACGACCGCGTGCTCGACTACGAGGAGCTGCTCGCCGCGGCCGAGCCGGTCGAGTTCCACGTCGAGGACGAGTGGCGGGCGGCGTCGATGTGCTACACGAGCGGCACCACCGGCAACCCGAAGGGCGTCGTCTACAGCCACCGGTCGACGTTCCTCCACACGATGGCGGTGATGGAGGCGGACGGGATCGGCATCCGCGAGTCCGACGTGGTCCTGCCGGTCGTCCCCATGTTCCACGCCAACGCCTGGGGCCTGGCCCACGCCGGCGTGGCCGTCGGCGCCGACCTCGTCATGCCCGGCCCCGACCTCAGCCCGAAGGCGATCGCCGACCTGATCGAGCACGAGCGGGTGACGATCGCGGCCGGCGTCCCGACCATCTGGATGGGCGTGCTGCCCGAGCTGAAGGGCAGGGACGTGTCGTGCCTACGGGCCATCCCGTGCGGCGGGTCGGCCGTGCCCAAGGCGCTGTCCGAGGCCTACCGCGAGCAGGTCGGCCTGCCGATCCTCCAGGCCTGGGGGATGACCGAGACCAGCCCGGTCGCCTCGGTCGGCACCCTCCGCCGGGCCCACCACGACCTGCCCGAGGAGGAGAAGGCCGACCTGCGGGCGACGATCGGGCGGATCGCGTTCGGGGTCGACTTCCGGGTGGTGGAGCCCGGCACGATGACCGAGGTGGCCTGGGACGGCGAGTCGAGCGGCGAGCTCCAGGTGCGGGGCCCGTGGATCGCCGCCGCCTACTACCACCACGACGACCAGGGCGACTCGTTCACCGAGGACGGCTGGCTGCGCACCGGCGACGTCGCCACGGTGGACAAGGACGGCTACCTACGGCTGGTGGACCGGACCAAGGACCTCGTGAAGTCGGGCGGGGAGTGGATCAGCTCGGTCGAGCTCGAGAACGAGCTCATGTCCCACCCGAAGATCGCCGAGGCGGCCGTCATCGGGGTGGCCTCGGAGAAGTGGGGCGAGCGCCCGATCGCCTGCGTGGTCGTGAAGCCGGGGGAGGAGCTGGGCAAGGAGGAGGTCCTCGACCACCTGCGGGCGAGGGTCGCCGGCTGGCAGGTGCCCGACGACGTGGTGTTCATCGACGAGGTGCCGAAGACCTCGGTCGGCAAGTTCTCGAAGCGCACCCTGCGCGAGCGCTTCGCCGACCTGCGCCTCCCGTAGAGGTCAGGGGCGGCGGCCGGCGAGGTCGAGGAGGCGGTCCTGGAGGTCGGCGTCGTCGGCCACGGTGCCGCTCGGGCCCTCGCCGAAGATGCCGATCGTGCCGATGAACGGGGCCATCGGCGACATGAACCGCCACACGACCTCGACGAGGGCGGGGTCGAGGCGGTCGTCGGCGCCGATCGCCCTGGCCAGGTCCCAGGCGTGGATGACGAGGTCGCCGACCCGGAAGCCGAGGAACTGCTCGCCGGTGATGTCGCCCCGCGGGTGGTGCACCGTCCTCGACAGCGCGCCCGGCGCCCGGAAGGCGTCGACCATGTCGCGGCCGGCCTCGTCGTAGGCGGCGACGGGGTCGTCGCCGACCGGGGCGGCCCGCACGGCGGCGATGGCGTCGGCGGCCGTCGCCCCGGCCAGCAGCAGCACCGACATGCGGTTGCCGGCGATGCCGTGCTCGACCACGTCGCGGGCCGACCAGCCCTCGCACGGCGACGGCGCGTCCCACCGGTCGTCGCCGACCTCGGCGACCCGGCGGCCGAACTCCCGGACGGCCCGGTCGAGGGCGTCGAGCGGCTCCATGCCGCCGAGCCTACGGTCAGCCGGTCGCGGCCAGCGCCTGCTCCCGCTCGGCCCGCCGGGCGGCCAGGCGGTGCCCGGCCTTGCGGACCCGCTCGATGTGGCGGACGAGCCGGTCCCTCGCCTGCTCGGCCTCCGGGGTGAGGCCCTCCAGCCCCTCCAACCCCCAGTGCCGCAGCACCACGGGGACGAGGATCTGGTCGGCGTGGATGGCGAGGTCGTAGATGCCGGCCCTCGCGATCGCCATGGCGTGGTGGCCGAAGTCCGGGATGCCGGTGCCCGGCATCTCGAACTCGCGCACCTCCTGCTCGACGGCGATCACCATCTCCGACGGGTCCCGCTCGAAGGCGGCCGTCGCCAGGTCCCGGTAGAAGAGGTAGTGGAGGTTCTCGTCGGCGGCCACCCTCGCCATCACGTCGTAGCCGGCCCGGTCCGAGAGCAGCTTGCCGGTGTTGCGGTGGGCGATGCGGGTGGCCAGCTCCTGGAGGGCGACGTAGACGACGCCGTTGGCCGGGCCGGCCGGCTCGGGCACCTTCGCCCCCGACACCTGCGACATCCGCCCGCGCTCCAGCGCGACGGGGTCGACGGCCCGGGTGACGACCAGGTAGTCCCGGATCACGATGGCGTGCCGCCCCTCCTCGGCCGTCCAGCGGTGCGCCCACTCGCCCCACACGTCGGCGGCGGAGAACATCCGGGAGATCGTCCGCAGGTAGTACGGGAGGTTGTCCTCGGTGAGGAGGTTGACGAACAGGGCGCTGCGCACGGCGTCGGGCAGGTCGTCCTCGGCCTGCCAGGCCTCGCCCGGTTCGAAGTCGCGGCCCCGGCTCCACGGCACGAGCTCGTGCGGGAACCATTCCTTGGCGGTCGAGAGGTGGCGTTCGAGCAGCTGCCCGGCCACCGGGGCGAGGTCGTGGAGGAACCCGTCCGGCACCATGGGAGCCATCCTACCTACTGGTCGGTAGGACAAACGTCGTCGGGCGCGGTCGGCCGTAGGGTGGCGGCGTGCGGTCGTTGCTCACCCCCCGGTGGCTGCTGTCGCACGTGCTCGTCGTCGCCCTCGTCGTGCTCATGGTCAACCTCGGGCTCTGGCAGCTCCGCCGGCTGGACGAGCGCCGGGCGGCCAACGCCGCCGTCGAGGCCGCGCTCGCCCGCCCGGTGGAGGACGTGGGCGCCGTGGTCGACGCCGGGGCGCCGTTCGGCGACGTCGACGGCGTGGTCTGGCGGCGGGTGACGGCCACCGGCACCTACGCCCTCGACGAGCAGGTGCTCGTGCGGTCCCGCAGCTACCAGGGCAACCCGGGGTCGTGGGTCCTCACCCCGCTCGTGCTCGACGACGGGACGGCGGTCGCCGTGAACCGGGGATGGGTGCCGATCGGGGAGGAGGGGCCGGAGGGCCCGCCCCCGCCCGAGAGCGCGCCGCCGACCGGTCGGGTCACGGTGACCGGCGTGCTCCAGGCGACCCAGGAGCGGGGCCGGTTCGGGCCCACCGACCCGGCGGAGGGCCGCCTGGTCACCCTGTCCCGGCTCGACCTCGGCCGCCTCCAGCAGCAGGTGGACGAGGACCTGTACCCGGTCGCCCTCCAGCTCGAGGCGTCCGAGCCGGCCCAGGCCGGCGGGCTGCCCGTGCCCGTCCCGCTCCCCGAGACCGGCGACGAGGGCCCTCACCTGGGCTACGCCGTGCAGTGGTTCGTGTTCTCGACGATCGCCGCCGTCGGCTACGTGGTCATCCTGCGCCGGCAGCGGGCCGAGCGCGCCGGGCGGGACGAGCGGGTGCCCGACTGGGTGTCGTGATCCCCCAGGGGGGAGCCGGACCAAAGGTATGATCCGGCCGTGAACGGCGACCCGGGCCGAGCCGTCATCGCCGTTCACGGCGGCGAGTGGGTGCTCGAGGCCGGCGCCACCCTCAGCTTCGGCCGCAGCGCCACCTGCGACATCCGCATCGGGGCCGACGACCACGGCGTGTCCCGGCGGGCCGGCGAGTTCCGGAGGGACGGCCCGTCGGTCGTCGTCGTCAACACGAGCGACCGGGTGACGCTCCTCGTGGTCGACGAGTTCGGCATGCCCCACCCGGTCGCGCCGCTGCGGTCCCACGTGATCGTCGGCACCCCGGCCCAGGTCGTGGTGCAGGGGTCGATCCGGGGCTACGCCCTCGCCGTGCGCATGACCGAGGCCCCGCCGGCGGCCGTGCCCGTGGTCGTGGCCGACGGCGAGGCGCCGACGACCTACGAGGTCGAGCTCGGCCCCAAGGACCGGCTCGCCTTGCTCGCCCTCTTCGAGGGGTACCTGCGGCCGTTCCCCCGCTACCAGCCCCACCCGAGGACCTACGCCGAGGCGGCCGAGCGGCTGGGGTGGCGCAAGGCCGCGCTCACCCGGCGGGTCGACCGGATCAGGGAGCGGCTGACCGACGCGGGCGTGCCGAACGTGGTCGGCGACCACGGCCTCGACAACCTCGCCCAGTTCGTGCTGACCGGCCGGCTCCTCACGCCGGAGGACCTGCCGCTGCTCGACGCGCCCCCCGCGACCGACGACGACTGACCACCGCCCGCGGCCGGCGACAAGGTGAGGCCTCCCCTCGCGCGCGCAGCGCGGCGGGGGCGAGGATGGCCCCGTGAGCACCAGTGGCGGAAATCGGACCAAGGGCCGGGGGCGGCGGTGGTGGGCGACGGTCGTCGCCGCCTGCCTCGTGCCCGTCACGGCCGCGTCGGCGCCGGCGGCGGCCGACGAAGAGCTCCCGGTCGCCATCACGGCGATCCAGCGGGTGAGCCTCGACGAGGGCGGCGGCCAGTTCCGCGGCACCCTCCTGACGGCGGCCGGCGCGTCGATCTCGACCGACGGCCGGTGGGTGGCGTTCGCGGCGGCGAAGTCGGACGTGCGCCAGGTGTACGTCCGCGACGTGGTCGCCGGGCGCACGGCCCTCGTCAGCGTGTCGACCGACGGCGAGGCCGGCGACGCGTCGTCGTGGGCCCCGGCCATCAGCGCCGACGGCCGGTTCGTGGCCTTCGAGTCGCGGGCCGGCAACTTCGGCGACGTGGCCCTCGACCGCACCCACGTGTGGGTGCACGACCGGGACGCCGACGGCGACGGCGTCTACGACGAGGTCGGCGGCGTGACGACCGTGCTCGTCAGCCGGTCGGCGTCGCCCGGGGCCACGAGCGGCGAGGAGGGCAACGGCAACAGCGGGTTCGTGGCCGGCCCGGTCATCTCCGACGACGGCCGGTACGTCGTGTACACCTCGACGGCGTCGAACCTCGTGCGCCGGGACACCAACCGCCGGGCCGACGTGTTCGTGTTCGACCGCGACGCCGAGCCGGCCGGGCCGAACGGCGTGTTCGACGAGCCCGGCGGGTCGGCCACGACGCGGGTGAGCGTGGGCGCCGCCGGCGAGCAGCTGGCCGGCGTGGCGCCCTACTACCTGACGGCGAGCGCCGACGGCCGCCACGTCGCCTTCGTGGACCCCGTGGGGACGCTGATGGTCCACGACCGCGCCGGGCCGAGGACGACGGTCGCCTGGTTCACGACCCCGGTCGGGTCGTGCGACGACGGCACCGGCGAGCGCCACCCGGGCGGCCTCTCCATGACGGCCGACGGCCGCTTCCTCGCGTTCGCGCTGGCCGGGGCCGACGGCCGCTGCGGCATCCGGGTCCACGACCGCGACGCCGACGCCGACGGCATCCTCGACGAGCCGGGCCGGGTCGTCACCGACGACGCCTTCCCGGGGACGGCGCCGAAGGTCCGCTACGACGACGACGGCGTGGCCGTCGCCTTCGTGGAGGCCGGCACCGCCGGGCGCTACCTGCCCCGCTACCGGACGGGCACCGGCGCGGTGCTCGACCTCGACCACACGATCGCGGGCGGCCGCCCCGACGTCCCGGGCGTGACCGACCTGACCGTCCAGGCCGGCGGGTCGCTCGTGGCCTTCACCAGCCACGCCACCGACCTGGTGCCGGGGGACACGAACGGCCTCGCCGACGTGTTCGCCCTGTCGCTCGGGCGGGCCCCGACGGCGCTGGCCGCGTCGGTGACGTGGGCGCCCATCGGCGAGGGCGCCGGGCCCGGCCGGGTGCGGGCCGGCGCCAGCCAGGTGCGCCTGGCCGAGATCCCCGTCGACCACCTGATGACCCTCGGGTTCGACCTCGGCTCGTCGCCGAACGGGCGCCGGGCGCCGAACGGCCGGCGGGCGCCGACCCTCGACGACCCGAGCCCGTTCGTGCCGAACATCGCCCGGCGCACGATGGCCGACATGGCGGACGTGTTCCGCGAGGCGTTCCGGCACGTGCTGCTCACCGACGTCCCCGTCGACCACCCCGGCGGGTGGGCCGACCTGCTCGCCGGGACGCCGATCGCCGCGCTCCCGCCGGGCAGCCAGACCCTCGACGACGTGTTCGCCATGCTGGCGACGACGGCGACCCTCCCCGAGGGCCACCCGCTCGCCGACCTGCCCCTCGGCGCCCTGCGCCCGCCGACGCCGCCGGCGCTGTCGGCCGTCGCCCAGCAGCTCGGCGACACGCCGGTCGTCGACCTCACCTTCCGGGACGGGACGACGTGGTGCCAGCGCTTCGCCAGCACCGGCTCGACCTGCGCGGACCTCGGCCTCGAGCGCAACCGGGCCACCCTGGCCCGGCTGGAGTGGCGGTCGGTCTCGGGCGCCATCGTGTCCCTCGCCCACCGCACCGAGCTCACCGACCCGCCGCTGGCCCCGAACTGGTCGCTCCTCGAGCGCAACCGGGCGCCGGTCGTGTCGGCCCGGCTCGACGAGCTCGGGCTGGCCGTCAGCCGCGTCGGCCGGATCGGCCTCGACCTCGCCGTCAGCCAGTCCCGGTCGCTCGCCGCGCTGACCCTCGGCGAGGTGCGCGACGCCCGCCGCGACCCCGACCACTCCGAGGGGACGCTCGAGGGCATCGTCACCTGCGACAGCGCCGGGTTCGTGTGCGACGACGCCGCCACGCTCGGCGCCGCCCACGACGCCAGGGCGATCACCCCCACCGCCGAGCTGGCCGACGCGGAGGGCGCCTACGGCGAGCTGACCCTGACCGACATCCGCACCGCCCTGCCCGACGACCTGAGCCTCTACGACATCGTGATCGGGACGCTCGAGCGGGCCGACTTCCCGTGGGAGACGCTCGACCTCGACGCCGCCGGCGTGCAGGACTTCGCCGCCGACCCGAGCAAGGTGCACGTCGCCGCCACCGTGCGGGCCGACGCCGCCGACCCCCGCATGGACGTCATCGCCACCGTCGTGCTGCCGCCCGGGTTCCGCTACGTGGCCGGCACGGCCGTCGTCGACGGCGCCCCGGCCGGCGGCGAGCCCGCCCTGGCCCCGTCGCCGGAGGGCACGACGGTGCGGTTCCTGCTGTCGGCGACGACGACCGGCGCACCGCACACCGTCGAGCTCGACGCCTACGCCGGGTTCCGGCTCGGGCGGTTCCCGCTCGCCGCGTCGGCCACCGCCGGCGGGGTGACCGTCGCCGCGGACGCGCCGACCGTCGAGGTCGTGGCCCCTCCCGACCAGCCGGACGTGGCCGCCGACGCCCCCCTCATCGGGCCCGACGTGCTCCAGCTCGGCTACGTGACGTCGCCGACCGACGTCGACCTGTTCCGCTTCGAGCCCCGTCCCGGCGAGGCCGTCTCGGTCCACCTGAGCAACCTCGACGCCGACGACGACCTCGTCCTCTACGGGCCGCCCCACGAGGACCCCGAGGGCACGGCGACGAGCGCGGTCGCGCCGCGGACGGACGGCGCGGCCGTGGCCCCGGTCGACAGCGGGGCCCAGCTGCCGGGCGCCGACGCCGAGGCACCGCCGGAGGCCCTCGA
>DASWMK010000188.1 GCA_036399815.1 Acidimicrobiales bacterium | reverse complement strand
CGCGGTCGAACAGCCCGATGACGGCGCCCTCGATGTTCCCGGTCGCCGTGACCCGGCCGTCCGCCTCGGTGACCGACGCCGTCGCCTGGCCCATCTCGATGGTGGCGACGTCACCCTCGAGGATGGCCTGGAGCAGCTCGTTGATCAGGGTGTCGGCGTCGATGCCGGCGTCCTCGAGGCCGTCGAAGAGCGGACCGAGGCCCTCGAGGATCTGGTCGACGGCGTCGCCGATCGGCACGTCGCCGATCGGGAGGTCCTCGACCCCCACCGAGATGACCCCGCCGGTCGCCGTGGCCGTGGCCGTCGGCAGCCCGCCGGCGATGGCGGCCTGCGAGGTGGAGCAGGCGCCGATCGCGTCGAGCACCGGCATCTCGGGGGGCGCCTCCAGGTCCGAGCAGACCGGCTCGGTGGAGCCGTCCTGTTGCCCGTCCTCGGTCACCTCGGCCGACGTCGCGCCCTCGGTGTGCTGGGGCGAGAAGAAGCCGGCGCCCGTCGCCGACGCGGCCGGCGACGAGTCGGCGTTCGCCGTCGCCGACGCGATCGACACCTGGTTCCCCTCGATGCGGACGAGGACGCCGTCGGCCCGCGACGCGGCCGCGTAGGCGTCGCTGGCCGCCTGGGCCCCGGCCGGCACCGCCAGCGACCCGGCCAGCGCCAGCGCACCCACGACGGCGCTGAGGCGTCCGGCGGTTCGGACGGGGGACCGGTTGGCAGGCATGTGGCGAGAACCCTCCGGGCGGCGGGGCACGGCGTTGACGGGGAGGGATTCGCCCTCGCCGACCCAGATTCCTCGCGGCGGGGCCCGGATCACGTCTCCACCCGCATGGCGGCCCGGCCGGTGAGGGTGACGTCCCCGACCAGCGCGCCGACCATCGGCACCGCCGTCGGCATCCGGTAGCGCACCTCGACGGTGACCCGGCTGCCCGGCCCGTCCCGGCCGGTGACCTCGACGGTCAGCCGGGACGAGTCGAGATCGGTCCCCGCCAGCACCGCCTCGCGAGCGGCGCCGTCGGCCGCGTCGACGGCCGCCGCCCTCGCCCCCTCCCTCGCCCCGTGGATGACCAGGACCTGGGCGCGGACGACGAGCCCGACCTGGACGACGAGCAGCAGCAGGAGGGCGACGAGGGGCAGGGCGAGGGCGAGCTCGACGGCCGCCTGGCCGCCGTCGCGGGCACGGCGGGCGGTCGTCACGTCGCCGACGAGAGGATCTTGTCGAAGACGCCGTCGAGCAGCTCACCGATCTTGTCGGTCTTCGTCGCCCAGGCGAGCACCAGCAGGGCGACGGCGGCCACGCCGACGAGCACGAGCGCGTACTCGGCGGTGGCCTGGCCGCGGTCGCCACGGCGGGCGAGCGAGACGACGGGGGCGCTGAACAGCGACCGGATGAACACGAGCAGGGGCAGCACGTTGGCTCCTTGCCTTCCTTGTCGTTCGCGCGAACGGGCGGTCACCGGCAGCCGCCGGCCCTGGCCGAGTCAGAGGTGCAGCGACGTGGCCGCGCCCGCGAGCAGCGGGACGACGGTGAGCAGGCCGAAGGCCGGCAGCACGCAGAGCACCAGGGGGAAGAGGAGCTTCACGGGGACGCGCCGCGCGGCGGCCTCCGCCCGGCGGCGCCGGTCGGCCCTCACCTCGAGGGCGAGCACGGCGAGCGACGGGCCGAGCGGGACGCCGTAGCGATCGGAGGCGGACAGCGCGGCGCTCACCGGGCGGACGGCCTCCCCGGCGAGGGCGGGGAGCTCGTCGATGGCGTCGGCCGCCCGTCGCCCGAGGGCGATGGCGTCGGCGACGTGGCGCAGGGCGGCGCCGACCT
>DASWMK010000187.1 GCA_036399815.1 Acidimicrobiales bacterium | reverse complement strand
CGGCGGCCTGCTCGGCGTGGTCGGCTCGCTGCTCACCTGGATCAGCAGCGACGTCGGCGACGTCTCCGGCTTCGACGCCAGCAACGACGCCTACACCGTGCTGATCGTCGGCGTCCTCGGCATCGCCCTCGGCGTCCTCTGGCTCCTCGCCACCCTCGACCCGCTGGCCCGCGTGGGCGGGTTCGTAGCGCTCGCCCTCGGCATCGTCCTCGCCGGCGTGGCCGTCTACGACATCCTCGACGTCGGCGACCTCGACCTCGCCGGCGCCGCCGTCGGCATCGGCCTCTGGCTGGCGCTCGCCGGCGGTGTGCTGCTGATCGTCGCCGGCGCCCTCGGCATCGTCCGGAGGGGGCACCGCTGATGGAGCCGGGCCCCGAGTACCGCAAGGCGGCGGAGCGGATCGACGCGCTCGTGCGTGACCTCGGGCCCGAGGACCTCGACCGGCCCGTCCCCGCCTGTCCCCGCTGGACCGTCGCCGACCTCGTCCGCCACCTCTGCGGCGTCGCCGGCGACGTCGTGAACGGCACCATGGACGGCGCCCCCGGCGAGGAGTGGAGCGCCCGCCACGTCGCCGCCCGCGCCGACCGGTCCGTCCCCGACGTGCTCGACGAGTGGAGCGGCTACGGCGACCCGATGACGCCGGTGTTCACCGGCGGCGGTTCGCTCGGGTTCATCCTCCTCGCCGACGTCATCTCCCACGAGCACGACCTGCGCGGCGCGCTCGGCGTCCCGGGCGACCGCGCCGACCCGGCGGTCGGCGAGGTGGCGGCCCGGTTCGTGAAGGGCATGGGCCGGCGGCTGGACGAGGCCGGCGTCCCGGCCCTGCGGATCGTGTCGGGCGGCCGGGAGCTCCTGGCCGGGTCGGGCGAGCCGGGCGCCACCGTCGAGGTCGGCGACGACTGGGAGCTGCTGCGCGGCCTCACCGGGCGGCGCACCGACGACGAGCTGCGGGCCTGGCGGTGGGACGCCGACCCGGACCCGTGGCTGCCCCACCTGTCCGTCTTCCCGCTGCCGGCGGCCAGCCTCGGGGAGGCGACCGCCACGGCCTGACCGCACGAGCCGGGCGCCGGCTCAGCGCAGGCTGGCCACCGCGGCGAGCAGCGTGTCGATCTCGGCCTCGGTGTTGTAGCCGTGCGGCGAGACCCGCAGCCCGCCGCCCCGCGCGCTGAGGACGACCCCCTCGGCCTCGAGCAGGCGGGCGGCGGCGGCGTGGTCGGCGCCGGGGACCTCGAAGGTCAGGATGCCGGAGCGGCCCTCGCCCGACCGGTCCGACAGCACGGTGGCCCCCAGGTCGGCCAGCCCGGCCGCGGCCCGCTCGAGGAGGCCGTCGACGTGGTGCCACACCCGGTCCACGCCGGCGTCGAGGAGCAGGTCGGCGGTGGTGCCGAGCGCGGCGATGCCGGTCATGTTGAACGAGCCGCCCTCGAAGCGGCGGGCGTCGGGCGCCCACACCAGGTCGAGGTTCTCCCACTCGGTCCGGTGGGCCACCGACGCCCACCCCGGCTCCAGCGGGCGCAGCAGGTCGAGGCACCGCTCGGCCACGTACAGCACGCCGATGCCCTCCGGCCCGAGGAGCCACTTGTGGGCGTCGGCGGCGGCGAAGTCGACCCCCCACTCGGCGAGCCTGGCCGGCAGCACGCCGAGCCCCTGGATGACGTCGACGCAGAGGAGGGCGCCGTGCGCGTGGCACACCTCGGCCAGCGCCGCGAGGTCGGCCCGCCAGCCCCGCCCGAACTGCACCCAGCTGCAGGCGACGACGCGGCAGGGGCCCCGGTCGAGGGCCTCGGCCACCCGCTCGACCAGCACGGCCCGGCCCGGCCCCTCGGGGGCGACCCGGTCGACGCGCACCCCGAGGGGCTCCAGCGCGACCCAGGGGAGCAGGGTCGAGGGGAACTCCAGGTCGGGGACGACGACCCGGTCGCCGGGGCCGAAGTCGAGGCCGGAGGCGACGAAGCCGATGCCCTCGGTCGTGTTCTTGACGAAGGCGACGTCGGCGGCGGGCACGCCGAGCAGCCGGGCCGCCTTCGCCCGCACGCCCTCCATCGCCTCGAGGCGGTCCTCGACACCCACCGACCCGTTCTCGGCGACCACGCGCGCCGCGGCGTGGATCGCCTCCACCACCGGCGCGGCGAGCGGCCCGACGCCGGCGTGGTTCAGGTAGGCCCAGCGCTCGGTGACCGGGAACAGGCTGCGGTCGAGGGCCGTCCTCACGCCGGCTCCGCGTCCCGCACCTGGCCGACGAGGGGCAGCACGCGCAGGGCGATCTGCTCGGAGAGCGCGATCTGCGTGGTCGTCCGCACGATGCCGCTCACCTCCAGCACCCGGTTGATGACCTGCTGCAGGTGCTCGTTGGTCCTCGCCACGATCCGGCAGTGGAGGTCGCCCGGCCCGGTCGTGGCGTGGGCCTCCAGCACCTCCGGGATGTTGCGGAGGTGGTCGATCACGTCCTGGAGCCGGCCCTGGGAGATCTCCAGGGTCGTGAAGGCCAGCACGTCGTAGCCGAGGGCCCGCAGCGACAGGTCCGGGCCGAAGCCGGTGACCACCCCGCGACGCTGGAGCTTGTCGAGCCGGGCCTGTACCGTCCCCCTCGCCACACCGAGCTGGCGGGCCAGCTCCATCACCCCCGCGCGCGGCGTCTCCGCGAGCGCCGAGATCAGGCGGGCGTCGAGGGTGTCGATGCCGGTGGGCAACATGGCCAGATCGTACAGCATCCCCTCCACTCGAATGGGCAGGATGTCCACCGTCTCGGCCACTGGTTGACGCTCTTGATCGCAGGTCCTTGGATTGGTGGTGACAATTCGCACGAGCCGAGGAAGGACCGGCAATGACCACGGTTGACCTGATCCCCGAGGAACAGCAGGAGACCGCCCCGCCGCCGCCCCGGCTGGGGGGCATCGACCATCTCGAGTGGTGGGTCGGCAACGCGCGGTCGACGGCCGGCTTCTTCGCCGCCGCCTTCGGCTTCGACATCGTCGCCTACGCCGGCCCCGAGACCGGCGTGATGGACCGCGTGTCCTACGTCCTCACCCACGGGGACATCCGCTTCGTCGTCACCGGCGCGCTCGGCCCCGACTCGCCCATCGCCGCCCACGTCCGCGCCCACGGCGACGGCGTCCGCGACGTCGCCTTCCTGGTGGACGACGCGGCCGGCGCCTACCGGGCCGTCGTCGCCCGCGGCGCGGCCGGCGTGTCCGCCCCCGAGGTCACCGAGGACGGGCAGGGCCGCATGGTGCGGGCCTCGGTCGCCGCCTACGGCGACACGAACCACACCTTCGTCGAGCGCAAGGACTACGGCGGCCTGTTCGCGCCCGGCTACGAGGCCTCGCCGCTCGCCCGGCCGGTCGGCCCGGCCGTCGGCCTCGAGCGCATCGACCACGTCGTCGCCAACGTCGAGCTCGGCGCCCTCGACCGCTGGGTCGACTACTACCGGCGCATCTTCGGCTTCGACCAGATGGTGCACTTCTCCGACGAGGCGATCTCCACCGAGTACTCGGCGCTGATGTCGACGGTCGTGTGGGACGGCTCGAAGGTCGTCCTGCCCATCAACGAGCCGGCCGAGGGCCGCCGCAAGAGCCAGATCGAGGAGTACCTCGACTTCTACGGCTGCCCCGGCGTGCAGCACATCGCCCTCCGCACCGACGACATCATCACCGCCGTGCGGGCGCTGCGGGAGCGGGGCGTGCGGTTCCTCCAGGTCCCGCCCGTCTACTACGAGGACGCCAAGGTCCGCATGGCCGGCATCGACCTGCCGTGGGAGGATCTGGCCGAGGTCGGCATCCTCGTCGACCGCGACCAGGACGGGCACCTGCTCCAGATCTTCACCGAGAACGTGACCGACCGCCCGACGGTGTTCTTCGAGATCATCCAGCGGGCCGGGGCCAAGGGCTTCGGCGAGGGCAACTTCAAGGCCCTGTTCGAGGCGATCGAGCGCGAGCAGGCCGCGAGGGGGAATCTCTGATGGCCGCTCCGGGCCGGAAGGGGGCGCGATGAGGTACGTGCAGATGGGCGAGGTGCCGCCCAAGCGGCACACACAGGTCCGGGCCGACGACGGCCGCCTGCTGACCGAGGAGGTCATGGGCTACGAGGGCTTCAGCGGGAACGAGTCGATCCTGCTG
>DASWMK010000186.1 GCA_036399815.1 Acidimicrobiales bacterium | reverse complement strand
CGTCGCCGCGGGCCGACCGTTCGTCGCTTGCCGTCGGCTCGCTCGTAGGTCGGACCGTTCGTCGCCGCCCGCCGGCTTGGCGGCCGACCGCTCTCGCCGCAGCCACCGTTCGCCGCTCGGCGGCGTCCCGCTCAGCGGGGCCGACCGTTCGTCGCCGCCCCCCGGCTCGGCGGCCTGACCCCTGTCGCCGCCGGCACCGTTCGCCGCTCGACGTCCGGCCGATCGGCGGGGCCGACCGTTCGTCGACCCCGGCCGACCGTTCGGCGCTCCCGACCGACCGCCGGCCCGCTCGTCCCGACCACCGGACCGCTGGTCCGCTCGGCGGACGGCGGCGAACGGTCGGCGCACGGCGGCCACCGCCCGGCGACCTCCGGCCGCAGGGCGTAGTGCCGGGCGTCACATCGCGCGTACCGTGCCGCCAGCGAGGTCGGCCCGGCGGGACGGTCGCTCCCTTGGACGGAGTGACCGCCGCACTCGCTCCCGGCGGCGGTCGTCCCCCGGGCGGACCTTCGTGAACCGAGCGTCGGAGAGAAGGGGGACTGCATGGCGACCGCCGGAGCGTCCTTGGCCGCAGCCGAGCAGCACGCGCAGCGGGACTACAAGATCTGGCAGGTGATCGCCGCGTCCGCGGCCGGCACCGTCATCGAGTGGTACGACTTCTACATCTTCGGGTCGCTGGCGGCGATCATCGCCCCCCGCTTCTATCCCGAGGGCAACGACACGCTGGCCCTGATCGCCTACCTGTCCACGTTCGCCGTGGGCTTCGTGGTGCGGCCCTTCGGCGCCATCTTCTTCGGTCGCATCGGGGACCTCGTCGGCCGCAAGTACGCGTTCCTCGTCACTCTGATCATCATGGGTGGCGCGACCGCGTCGATCGGCCTCCTGCCGACCTACGACAAGATCGGCTACGTCGCGCCGGCGCTGCTGCTGCTGATCCGGGTGCTCCAGGGCCTCGCCCTCGGCGGCGAGTACGGGGGGGCCGCCGTCTACGTGGCCGAGCACGTGCCCGACCGACGGCGGGGCTACTACACGAGCTTCATCCAGATCACCGCCACCTTCGGCCTGTTCATCTCGCTCGCCGTGGTGCTGATCACCCAGCAGCTGATGAGCGAGGAGTCCTTCGAGTCCTGGGGCTGGCGGATCCCGTTCCTGCTCTCGGTCGTGCTCGTCGGGATGTCGCTCTACATCCGGATCCGGATGAAGGAGTCGCCGATCTTCTCCAGCCTGAAGAAGGAGGGGAAGACCTCGACCACCCCGCTGCGGGACAGCCTCGGCAACTGGCCGAACTGGAAGCGGATGCTGACCTCGCTGTTCGGCGCCACCGCCGGGCAGGGCGTCGTCTGGTACACGGGCCAGTTCTACGCGCTGTTCTACCTGCAGAAGATCCTGAAGATCGACACCGAGCTGGCGTACATCATCGTGGCGGCCGCCCTGCTGCTGGCCATGCCGATGTTCGTCGTGTTCGGCGCCCTGTCCGACCGCATCGGGCGCAAGCGGCTGATGATGACCGGCTGCCTCCTGGCCGCGCTGTCGTACCTGCCCATCTACAAGCTCATGCAGATCGCGGCGGGCAACCACATCGTCGGCGTCGGCTCGGAGACCAACAGCGTCACCGGTGAGATCAAGCTGCTGCCCCAGGCGATCGTGAACGGCACCAAGGTCTTCATCGAGGACACGGCGCCGAACCCGAACGTGATCGCGCTCATCGCCCTGGTGTTCGTCCAGGTGCTGTTCGTGACCATGGTGTACGGCCCGATCGCCGCGTACCTGGTCGAGGCCTTCCCGGCGAGGATCCGCTACACGTCGATGTCGCTGCCGTACCACATCGGCAACGGCGTCTTCGGCGGCCTGCTCCCGGTCATCGGCCTGTCGATCTGCGCGGCGACCGGCAGCATCTTCGCCGGCCTGTGGTACCCGATCGTGATCGCCATGGTGACGTTCGTGGTCGGGTCGCTGCTGCTCAGGGAGACGAAGGACGTCCGCATCTGGGACGAGCTCGAGGCGCAACGGGGCGGCGCCGCCGGCGACGGGGTCGTCGACCTCCGCGCCCCGGCGGCCGCGCCCGTGCACACCGGCTGACCATCCCGCGCCTCCCGTGGCGACCGGGGCCGGGCCCGACTGCAGCGGGCCCGGCTCCGGCGCGCTAGGCGAGGCAGCGCAGCGGGCGGCCGCCGTTGAGCTCGACCATCTCGAACAGGGGCTCGAGGCCGAGCGGGGTGCCGAGGGGCTCGCCCCGGCGCTCGGAGGCGGCCCGGTGCAGGTTGCCGACGAGGCGCTCGGGGTCGTGCCAGGCGGCGAACGGACCGAGGTCGGCGGCCCTGGCGGCGTCGAGGGGCCCGAGGCCGGCGCGGTCGGCGTCGGCGGCCACCTCCTGCACCCACCGCAGGTAGGCCTCCTGGTCGTCCAGCAGCTCGGGGCCGCCGACCGGGCCGTGGCCGGGGACGACGACGGCGGGGTCGAGGGCCCGCACCCGGTCGAGGGCGGCCAGGCTGCCGGCCACCGAGCCCATCACGACGAACGGCGTGCCGCCCGAGAACACGAGGTCGCCGGCGAGCAGCAGGCGGTGGTCGGGCACCCAGGCGACCACGTCGTTGGTCGTGTGCGCCGGGCCGACGTGGACGAGCTCGACCCGCAGGTCGTCGACCCACACCGTCAGCCGGTCCTCGAAGGTCACGAACGGTGGCCGCACCCGGATCTCGCCCCACTCGACCCCCGGGAACAGCAGCTCGGCCGCCGTCCCGGTGGCGAGCACCTCCTCCCGGCAGCGCTCGTGGCCGATCACGGTGGCCGCGGGGAGCAGCCAGTTGCCGTGGGTGTGGTCGCCGTGGTGGTGGGTGTTCACGAGGGTGCGGACCGGCCGGTCGGTGACCGAGGCGACGGCGTCGAGGAAGCCCCGGGTGCGGCGCTCGGTGAAGCAGGTGTCGACGGCGACGACGGCGTCCGCGCCGACGAAGAAGGCGGGGTTGTTGAGCCCCCAGCTGCCGTCGGGCTGGAGCCAGACCCACACCGACGGCGCCACCTCGCGGAGGACGGGCGGCGGGACGTCGGCGGCGTCGTGGAGGTGCGGGTCGGCGGGGGCGGTCACGGGCGCGAGGGTCGCGCGCGAGGCTGCACCCGTGCCGGCCGCGGGCTACCCGACGTCGTCGAACGGGGCGTCGTCGTTCCACCTGCACTGGGGCGGGCTCCCGGCCGGCGCCCCGCTCGTGGAGGTGGCGGCGACCCTCGAGGTGCTCGTGCCCCCGGCCGTGCCCGAGCTGTACTTCTGGGCCATCCAGGCGACGTTCCTCGAGCGCGGGCGGGAGCGGGGCGGCGCCCACCTCGGCCTCCAGTGGTACCCGCGCCACCCCGGCTCGACGGCCGTGAACTGGGGCGGCTACGACCGCGGCGGCCGGGAGCTCCGGGGCACGGCGTCGCCGCTGCCGAGCGCCACCGGCAACCCGAACACGAGGGACTGGCGCTGGGAGCCGGGGCGCCCGGTGCGCCTCGCCGTCCGGGCGGCGGGCGGCGGGGAGTGGGCCGGGCTGGTCGACGGCACCGAGGTGCGCCGCCTCCACTGCGCCGGCGACCGGCTGGGCCACCCGATGGTGTGGTCGGAGGTGTTCGCCCGCTGCGACGACCCGTCGGTCGTCGTGCGGTGGAGCGGATTCCAGGCGACGACGGCCGACGGCCGCACGCTCTCGCCCGACCGGGCGCTCGTCACCTACCAGCAGGAGGCGGAGGGCGGGTGCACGAACACGACCGTCCGCCCCGACGGCGACGGCGTGCTCCAGGTGACCGGGGCGCCGCGGGAGGTGCCCAGGGGGAGTGTCGTACCCCTTCGTTAGGGTCGTCGGCATGGACGCCCACGACTACGCCGCCGCGCTGGTGCGGGACGGCCGGCGGATGGCCGACGCCGCCGACGGCGCGCTCGACCGCCCGGTCGGGTCGTGCCCGGGGTGGACGGTGGCCGACCTGGTCTGGCACACCGGCGAGGTGCACGCGTTCTGGCGGGGCATCGCCGGCGGTGCCGGCCCCGACGAGTACGAGGAGCCGCCGCGGCCGCCGGACGGGGAGCTCGTCGCCTGGTTCCGCCGGCAGGTCGAGGAGCTCGCCGCCGCGCTGGAGGCGGCCGACCCGGCCGCGCCGGCCTGGACCTGGTCGGACCGGAAGGACGTCGGGTTCATCCAGCGGCGGATGGCCCACGAGACGGCCGTGCACTGCTGGGACGCGCTCGCCGCCGTCGGCCGGGACGAGCCGGTCGAGCCCGTCCTCGCCGCCGACGGGATCGACGAGTTCCTCCAGCACTTCCTGCCCGGCCGGCCCGAGCACGTCGCCGGCCCGCCCGTCACCGTGCACCTGCACGCCACCGACGGCGACGGCGAGTGGCTGATCCGGGCGGGGGAGGGGTCGGCGTCGTTCGAGCGGGCCCACGGCAAGGGCGACGCCGCGGCCCGGGGGCCGGTGTCGGACCTGCTGCTCCTGCTCTGGGGCCGCCGCCGGCCGGACGACCTCGAGGTGTTCGGCGACCGGGCCGCGCTCGACATGTTCCTCGGCCGGGTCGACCGGTCCTGACGGGGCCGGGGGTCCGGAGAGGAGGGGCGGCAGGGGACCCGCCCGCCCGGCGCGGCGACGGGGAACGGACGGTCGCGGTGGGGAGGGGCGGCGGGCCGTCGACGGGCCGCCCGGCGGTCGACGGCAGACGGCGGTCACGGTGGGGAGCCGCTGGGGGCGGTCGCCGACGCGCTCGCCGGCGCGTGGCAGCGGACCGGCAGTCGCGGTCGGGAGCCGCTGCGGGCGCGGTCGACGACGCCGCCCGGCGGTCCCCGTAGGGAGCCGCTCCGGGCGGACGCCGGTGCGGCCGGGCGACCTTGCAGCGCGTCGGGAGGGCGGCGTTGAGCCGCCGACCGCCGGCCGGGCCGCCCCCCGGCCGGCGGGTCGATCAGCCGGTTCCCGCCGACGGTCCCGGCGCGGCGACGGCGGCGCTCACCGCTCGTCCTTCAGCCCGTCGACGATCACGCCGGCCAGGCCCTCGGCCAGCTCGTCGACGGACGCCGCGCCCGGGTTGATCGCATAGCTGATGAGCAGGCGGCCGAGTGCGTCCGCGGTGCGCTCGACCCGCACGGGCGAGAGGTGCGGGAGCCGGTCGGTGATCAGCTCGACCAGCACCGGCTCGACCTCGGGGAGCAGGGTGCTGCCCGTGCCGGTCAGGAACGGCAGCAGCGACTCCGGCTCGGTGCGCAGCAGCCGGTCGAACAGCGGGTGCTCCCTGGCCGTGCGCAGCACCTCGGCGGCGAACGCCTCGACCGCACCCCGTAGGGTGCGGTGGCGGGCGGCCGCGCCCTGGATGCGGACCTGGAACGACCGGTGCTCGCGCAGCACCACCGCGGTGAGCAGCTCCTGGCGGCTCGGGAAGTGCCGGTAGAGCGTCTGGCGGGACACGCCGGCCCGCCTGGCCACCTCGCTCATCGACAGCCGGGCCATGCCGTCGGACGCGATCACGGCGTACGCCGCGTCCACGATGGCGTCCCGCGTGGCCTCGGCCGTCATGGGTGACAGGGTAACAGCGGTTGTCAACCTGTCACCACCCCCGCCGGCTATCGCCGGGCGGCCAGGACGGCGCCGACGGCCGCCCCGTAGGCGACGTGGTCGGCCACCTGGGGGACCGTCGGCAGGGCCCGGCTGGCGGGGCGCCGGCGGCCGACGGTGCCGAGGTCCAGCCCGGCGATGGCCAGCCCGGCGAGTGCGCCCCAGGCGGCCGGGCGGCGCCGGGGCAGGGCGGCGGCGAGGACGGCCCCCCAGCCCAACGACAGGCCGGCGTGGGCGACGGCCGCGCTGGCCAGCAGCACGGCCCTCGACC
>DASWMK010000185.1 GCA_036399815.1 Acidimicrobiales bacterium | reverse complement strand
GCGGGTTCCTGGCGATGTTCACCAGCGTGGCCCGCCCGGCGTGGACGCACCCGTCGAGGCCGTTCTCGGGGAGCTGGAGGTCGATCACGATCGGCCCGGACTCCTCGACCTGGCCGATGTGGATGTGGCCGCCGACGACCTCGGACAGGCCGATCAGGTCGAGCTGGTAGCAGAACAGCTCCTCGGCCACATTGACCTTCATCTGGGCGCGACCCCGGCCGTCCGGGTCACCGGGGCCGGGCACCTCACGGGCGCCGGTCATGTGGGCTCCGAGCCGGAGCGGCCCGTTGTCGCCGGCCGAGGCGGGCGAGACGAGCAGGACACCGGCGGTGGCGAAGACGGCGACGGCCGTCAGCAGCTTGTGCATGGCACAGGCATGCCCCCGGAACGCCCGCTCGACACGCGACCGCGCCGGCCCGGTCACACCGTGTCGCTCCGGCAGCAGGCCGGGAGCGTGCACAGGACGATCCAGAGGTCGCGCCACAGCCGGTACCGGCGCACGTAGTCGAGGTCGGCGTCGGCCATCGACTCGACGCTCTCGTACCTCGCCCGGTCGCTGACCTGCCAGGCGCCCGTCATCCCCGGCCGCATCTTCGCCCGCTCCCTGGCGATGGCCGGGAACGGGTCGAGCTGGCGGGTGACGAGCGGGCGGGGGCCGACCAGGCTCATCTCCCCCTTGAGCACGTTGAGGAGCTGGGGCAGCTCGTCGACGCTCGACCGCCGCAGGAGCCGGCCGATCCTCGTCACCCGGGGGTCGCCGGGCAGCTTGGTGAGCAGCCCGGCCCGCTCGCGGGCCTCGTACACCGACCGGTCGAGCACGGCGTCCTGGTCGACGACCATCGTGCGGAACTTGTAGATCGTGAACAGGCGCCCGTCCCGCCCGACCCGCTCCTGGCGGAACAGGACCGGCCCGGGGTCGGCGAGGCGGACGGCGGCGGCCGCCGCGACCGTCAGCGGCAGGGTGAGGACGAGGAGCAGGGCCGCCCCGAGGACGTCGACCACCCGCTTCACCGCGAGGCGCAGGCGGTGCGCGACGGCGGCGCGCGTGGCGCCCGACGCGACGACGTCGCGGACGTCGACGACGTCCACCATCGCGTCGCCGACGCGCAGTGCGAGCTCCCCCTCCAAGGTCCCCTCCCGATTACGGCCCTGACAGTCTCGTCAGGACGGTAGCAAACCTGCGCGACGATGGCCCGTGCCCACCGTCGCCATCGCCTGCGACCACCTGGTGCAGCGGGGCGGCGCCGAGCGCGTCGTCCTCGCCATGCTGCGCGCCTTCCCCGGCGCCCCGGTGTACACGTCGGTCCATCGGCCGGCGGCCACCTATCCGGAGTTCCGGGACGCCGACGTGCGCACGACGGCCCTCGACCGGGTCCCGCCCCTCCGGCGCTGGCACCGGCTGGCCTTCCCGCTGATGGCGCCGGCCTTCTCGGCCCTGCGCATCCCGGCCGACGTCGTGCTCGTCAGCAGCGCGGGCTGGGCCCACGGCGTGCGGACCGGCGGCGCCACCGTCTGCTACTGCCACTCGCCGGCCCGCTGGCTCTACCAGCCCGTCGACCGCTACACGGGCGGCGCCTCGGCGCAGGCGGCCGTCGTCGGCGCCATCCGCGGCCCCCTGCTGCGCTGGGACCGCCGGGCGGCCGAGCGGATGGACGTCATCCTCACCAACTCCACCACCTGCCAGCGCCGGATCCGCGAGGCCTACGACCGCGACGCCGTGCTGCTGCCCCCGCCGGTCACGATCGACCCCGGCGGCACGCAGGAGCCGGTCCCCGGCGTGGCGCCCGGCTACCTCCTCGCCGTCGGCCGCATGCTGCCCTACAAGAACGTGCACCAGGTCGTCGCCGCCTTCGCCGCGCTCCCCCACCTGCGCCTCGTCGTCGTCGGCCGCGGCCCCCTCCTCCGGCGCATCGAGGCCGTCCGCACGGCGAACGTGACGGTGCTGCCGGGCGCGCCGGACGCCCAGCTGCGCTGGCTCTACGCCAACGCCGCCGGCCACGTCACGGCGTCCTACGAGGACTTCGGCATGACGCCGGTCGAGGCCGCCGCCTTCGGCCGGCCGACCGCCGCGCTGCGCTTCGGCGGGTTCCTCGACACGATCGTCGAGGGCGAGACCGGCGTGCTGTTCGACGAGCCCGAGCCGGCCGCCATCGCCGCCGCCGTGGACCGGCTGACGGGCACGGCGTGGGACCCGGCCCGGCTGCGGGCGCACGCGGCGCGCTACGACCTCGACGCCTTCGTGGGGCGGCTGCGCGACGTGGTCGCCGCCGCCGCCGCCGGCCGGGCCTAGCACCCCCCGTCGGCGCCGTCACGGCCCTCAGGGCGCCCAGGATCGCGGCAGCACGGGCAGCGGCGCGACGCCGAGGTCGATGCGCTCGGCGAGGCCCGGCCCCCAGAACACGGCCACCTCGGAGGACCGCGGGCGGAGGTGCCGGGCGAGGAGCAGCCCGTGCCCGTCGGGCGACCAGGCGACGCCCTGCCAGCCGTCGATCGCCGCCACCCGGTCGCCGGTGGCCGGGTCGACCACCACGACCCACCCGCGCTGCGGCGACGAGGGGATGTACGGCTCGGCGAGGTCCTGGCTCACGGCGAGCAGCCCGGAGGCCCCCCACGACAGCTCGGGCTCGCCGACGACGAGGTTCCTGCGACCGTCGAGCGCGTCGGACAGGTCGTGCACGTGCTCGGTCCCGTCGCGGTCGACGACGAGGAGCGCCGGCTCGTTGAGGCAGCACGACTCGCGGTCGGCCAGCACCGCGAACGACCCGCCGGGGCCGGCGGCGACGGCGTGGGGCTGGAGGCCGTCGGGGATCGGGAGGTCCACGAGGCCACCGCCGTCGGGGTCGACCACGCCGACGCGGTAGAGGTCGGTGGCCCGGTCGATGGCGACCATCACCACCCGGCCGTCGGCCAGGAGGTCGGCCGACTGCACGGTCACCTTGCCGACGAAGAGCTCGTCGCCGGTCGCCGGGTCGACCACGACGGTGACGCCGCCGTCGTCGACGACGAGGTGGCGGCCGTCCGGCAGCGCGTCCGGCCCCTCGCGGCCGAACTCGGGCTCGGTCGTCCACCGGCCGTCCCGCCCGAGGAGCTCGAGGTCCTCGGGGTCGGCGACGTCGAAGCGGGCGGCGGCGGCGACGCAGTTCCCGACGCAGGGATTGGTGAGGACGGCGGCGGTCACCGTGCCGACGAGGGCGGGCGGCGCGGGCGGGAGCTCGGCGGTCACCCGCGCCCCGTCGTCGGGTCGGCGGGCGACGGCGACGGCGACGACCACGAGCACGGCCGCCGCCGCCGTGGCCACGAGGAGCGGCACCCGGCGGCGACGCCGGGCCCTCCCGGCCCGCTCGACGATCCGCTCCAGCGCGTCGGGCGCCGTCGTCGTGGTCGCGGCCAGGCCGGCCAGCTCGTCGTGGAGGCGGCGCTCGAGGTCGGTCGTCATCGCTCCACCTGCTCCCGCAGCCGGGCGAGGCCGCGGCTGACCAACGACTTCGCCGTGCCGGTGCGGCACCCGAGCGCCGCCGCGATCTCGTCCATCGTCCTGTCCTCGTAGAACCGCAGCACGAGCGCGGCGCGCTGGCGGAACGGCAGGGCGGCGAGGGCGTCGAGCAGGTCCGACGGCGCCCGGTCCACGGCGGCCGGCGGCGCGACGGCGCGGGCGGCGAACCGCCGCTCGACGGCCCGGCGCCGCTGCCAGGAGCGGCACCCGTTCACGACGCTGCGGCGGACGTACCCGCCGGGGTTGTCGAGCGTGTCGAACACGAGGTAGGCCCGGCCGAAGGCGTCCTGGGCGATCTCCTCGCCGACCTCGTTGGACCCGGTCAGCAGGTGCCCGAGCCGCACCATCGGGCCGTACGCGGTGGCGTAGAGGTCGACGAACGTCGTCACCGCCCTGCCGCCGCCCGCTCCGGAGTCCACCGCCGCCTGCACACCCCCATGACGCCGTCCGCGCGCACAAGGTTGCACCGGCGGGCAACGGGGAGGCCGCCCCCGCCCGAAACCCAGCAACTCGGTCATACTGCTCCGTACCGCGACCGGGGAAAGGGCGGCGGCATGCAACGACGGCTGGGTTGGGCGCGATGGCTGGTGCTGGTCGTCGTGGCCGGGACGGTGCCGCTGGTCGACGGCGCTCCGGCGGCGGCCGACCGCTACACCGAGCGGGTGAGCGTGGACCTGGCCGGCGGTGACGCCGACTCGGACGCGTACGCCCCCGACGTGTCCGGCGACGGGCGGTTCGTGGTGTTCGCGTCGGCGTCGTCGGACCTCGTTCCCGGCGACACCGGGGAGTCCGACGTGTTCCTCCGCGACCGGCTCCTCGGGACGACGACCCGGGTGAGCGTCGACACCGCCGGCGGCCAGGCGAACGGGGACAGCGACCGGCCGGCCATCAGCGGCGACGGGCGCCACGTCCTGTTCCAGTCGAGCGCGACGGACCTCGTCGCCGACCCGGCGCCGGAGGCCGCGCTGTACCTGCGCGACCTCGAGGCCGGGACGACCGAGGCGGTGTCGGTGCTGCCGGACGGCACGACGGTGTTCGGGAACGACGCCCGGCTGAGCGGCGACGGGCGGGTCGTGGCCTTCACCACGCAGGAGGAGTCGGGCGACGAGCTCCTCTGGCGCCGCGACCTGCGGACGGGCACGACGGAGCTGGTCGTGCGGTCCACCTGGTTCGACCTGGCCGTCGGTGGGATCGACGGGACCGGGTCGCTCGTCGGCTTCGCGGTCTCGGAGCGGCTGCACGTCTGGGACACCAACGACGAACGCGACTCGTACGTCTTCGACACCGCCACCCACACGTCGTTCCCGGTGAGCGTCGTCCGCGACGCCGAGGGCGTGCGAGCGGTCGGCGGCGACGCCCCGGCGCTGAGCGGCGACGGGACGGTGGCCGTGCTGACGAGCGCGGGCGTGATCGCCGACCCTCCCGGCGACGACGGCGCGGCCTACGACATGTTCGCCGTCGGCATCCGGTCCGGCACCGCCGTGCAGGTGACCGTGGACGCCCAGGGCCGGGACACGGCCTGGACCGGTCACTCGGCGAGCCTGCCGTCGGTCTCCGACGACGGGACCGTGGTCGCCCTCGCGACGCAGGACCCGATCTCGCCGGTCGACGAGTGCTGCGGCGTCGACGTCTACGTCAGGGACCTCCGGCGGTACCCGATGCTGTTCGCCAGCTCCGACCCGGACGGCGGGTCCTACGCCTCCGGCGGGTACGAGCCGGCGCTGAGCGGCGACGGTCGGGTCGTGGTGTTCGAGTCCAGCGAGCCGCTCGTCCCCGACGACGGGAACGGCCGATCCGACGTGTTCGCCACGCCGACGCGGCCCCGGGGCCGCTCGTTCCCCACGCTGTCGGTCGGCGGCGCGGCGGTGGACGAGGGCGACGAGCGCCGGGCCACCGTCGCCGTCCCGATCACGATGTCCCGGGCGGCCGAGGAGGACGTGGTCGTGCGGTGGTCGACGCAGGCCGGCTCGGCCGTCGCCCCCGAGGACTTCCGGTCGACGTCGGGGACGGTCACGATCCCCGCCGGGGAGCCCCAGGGCGAGCTGAGCGTCCCGGTGCTCGGCGACACGACCGCCGAGCCCGACGAGTTCCTCACGGTCCGGATCGACGGGGTCGCGGGCGCCGTCGTCGGCGTGGGCCAGGGCCGCGTCGACCTCCTCGACGACGACGGCGGCCCGCCGGTCGCCGCCTTCTCCGCCCCCGACGTGACCGTCCCCGAGGCCGCCCTCGGCGGCGGCCGGGTCGCGCTGCCCGTGCGCCTGTCCCGCCCCTCGCCGACCCCGGTGAGCGTCCCGTGGGAGGTCCGGCAAGCGGCGGTCCACGCCAGCCCGCGGTCGGGCACCGTGACGTTCCCGGCCGGGGCGACGTCCGCGACCGTCGGGATCTTCCTCGCGCCCTCCGACCTCGACCACGACGAAGCGCTGCCGATCGCGTTCGCGCCGCCGTCCGGGCTCGCCGTCTCGGACGGGCTCGCCACCGTCCACGTGGTCGCCGCGACCACCGGCGAGGACCGGCTCACGATCGCCGCCGGCGACGTCGCCGCCGACGAGGGCGACGTCGGCACCGGCCTGGTCGCCGTCCCCGTCGTGCTCTCGAGGCCGGCCCGCAGGGACGTCACCGTCACCTGGACGACCGTCGCGGGCACGGCGACCGCACCGGCCGACTACGTCGCCGCCGACGGGTCGCTCGTCATCCCGGCCGGGACGCGCACGGGCACCGTCGAGGTCACCGTGAACGGCGACGAGGAGGTCGACGGCGGCCGCTTCACCGTCCGGTTGACCGGCGCCTCGGCCGGCTCCGTCACCGACGCCGACGGGATCGTCGACCTCGTCGACGACGACGGCGACCGCCTCACCGTCGCCCTCGGGGACGTCACCGTGGTCGAGGGCGACGACGACTTCGTCCGGGCGCGGCTCACGATCACCGCCAGCCGACCGGTCGACTCGGCGCTCGAGGCCAGGGTCGAGAGCATCTTCGGCCCGGGCCCCCGGTCGTTCCGGTTCGAGCCCGGTGACCGCACCGCCTACATGGCCGTGGACATCGACCCGGACGAGCTCGCGGAGGACACGGTGTCGATCCCCGTCCGGGTCGTCGGGCCGGACTTCGTGGTCACCGACACCGAGTCGATCGTCACGATCGTCGACGACGACGGCCCGTGAGGGCCGTGCGGTCAGCCGGCGGCGGCGAGGAAGGCGTCGGGGTCGTCGAGGCTGACGAGGAGCGTCCTGAGCCTCACGGGGACGCCGATCACCCTGGCCCGCACCGGCGGGTCGACGTCGACGGCGACGATGCCGCGGACCGACCCGTTCACGAGCCAGCGACCGCGCCCCCCGTGCACGCCGACGCCCCACCACGTGTCGCGCCGGCGGGCGACGCCGGCGATCGAGGACCGGGGGACGGTCGCCCGGAACGCCCAGCCCATGCGCACCTCGAGCCCCGCAGGCCCGAGGTCCACGTGCGACCACCGCGGGCCCATGCCGATGGCGACGAGCAGCCACCGCCACACCCCGTAGCGGAAGGCGAAGCGCTGCCCCTGCGGCGTCATGGGGCCGACGGTGCCACGCGGCCGCCCTGCGGGCCAGTCGGGCGGCGACGGCGCAGGACGGCCGGGAAGGGCCTCGCGGTACGAGCCGGGGCGATGACGGGTGGGCAGCCGCCCCGCGTCGGCTGACGGCGAACCAGACCGAGCCGTGGCTGCTCGACCGCCACCTGGGCGGGCGTGGTGCCGCCGGTCGTCCGGTCGGCCGGGCCGTTCGCCGGCGCGGCGGACGAGGGCGCGCTGTGGTCCGCGCTCCTCGCCGTGGCCGCCCGCCACGCCGCCCTCCGCACGACCCTCGACGGCACCACCCGGCCGGGGCGACGGGTGCACGAGGGCCCGTCGGTCGAGCTCGCCGTCGCGGCCGCCGGGTGGCCGGGCGACCCGGTCCTCGCCCTGTGGGTGGCCCTCCGTTCCGTCCCCCCGTCGAGGGGTCGCGGGCGGCGCCGCGCTCAGATGCCGAGCGCCTCCCTGCGGGCCTCGTGCTCGGCCAGCTCGGGGTGGAACACGGGCTCGTGGGTGGGCGGGCACTCCGGCGTCTGGAACTCCTTGCGCTCCAGCACGTAGCGCTTGTAGCGGCGGAGGAGGACGGGGTCGGTCAGCTCGTCGACGAAGGACGAGTACCGGGCGTGGCTCTCGAAGAAGTCGCCGGCCAGCAGGTGGTGCTGGAGGGCCATGGCCTTCTCCTTCTCCTCGTGGAGGAGGTCGCTCGCCGCGCCGAGCTGGGCCCAGTTGATGGCGCCCGGGTCGTAGAAGTGGCGGATCAGCTTGTCGACCAGCTCGTAGGCGCCGACGATCGTGCCGTACACCTCCTCGAGCGCCTCGTCGCCGGCCTTGCGCCCGGTGTCGAGCCACTCGTGCACGGCGCCGGCCAGCAGCTTGGCGCTGTTCATGGCGAGGTAGACGCCGCTCGAGAAGATCGGGTCGATGAAGGCCGAGGCGTCGCCGACCAGCGCGAAGCGGTCGCCCCACTTCTCGGTGACGAAGTACGAGTAGTCGCCGTTGTGGACGACCGGCCAGAACTGCTCGGCGTTCCTCGTGATGTCGCGGATGAACGCCGACGCCATGATCTCCTGGCGGTAGAGCGCCTGCATCCAGTCCTCGACGCCCTCTGCCTTGAGCTTGGCCCGCTGCTCCCGGAAGTACGACGTGTTCATGACCGCGCCGCAGCTGACCCGGTCCCGCCCGAGCGGGATCACCCAGATCCAGCCCTTCTTCTCGCCGCCGGTGTAGAGGATCTGGAGCAGGCCGTCGCCCATGCCGGCCTGGTAGTCCATGCCCCGCCAGTGGCTGCCGAGGGCGGTGCGCTCCAGCTCCTTGTGGGCGATCTTGGTCTTCTGGCGGTTGGCGAGGAAGGTGTCCCGCCCGCTGGCGTCGATCACGAACCGGTGCCGCTCGCCGCCGGCGTCGACGGCCTCGACGACCACGGGGTCGTCGGGCCCCGAGCCGAAGTCGACCCGCTCGGCCCTCGTCTCCTGGTGGACCTCGGCCCCGAGCCGCTCGGCGTTCTCGAGCAGCAGCAGGTCGAACTCCGAGCGCAGCACGTGGAACGACAGGTAGGACGGGCCCTCGACCTTGACCCCGAAGCAGTAGGTCGTCTGGGTCGTGCCGTCGGCGTCGAGGAAGCGGACGCCCGGCTTGCGCACGTAGCGGCGCTTCATCTCGTCGAGGACGCCCAGCTCCTCGAACAGGTGGTAGCAGAACGGGAGCAGCGACTCGCCGACGTGGTCCCTCGGCATCCTGGCCCGCTCGAGCACGGTCACCCGGTGGCCGCGCATCGAGAGGTGGGCGGCGACGGTCGACCCGGCAGGGCCGCCGCCGATCACGACGACGTCGGAGCGTTCGGTCCGCATGATTCCGATCATCGCGCGGGCGGTACCACGCACGGTGCGGCCCCGCCCTGTACCGTCTCGCCCTGCCACGCCGTGGACAAGGGGAGGGGACGCCATGCGGCCGGTGGTTGCACTGCTCACGCCCCAGCAGGTGCTGGGGTTCGTGCTGCTCGACGTGCTGGTCATCCTGGTCGTCGCCCGCTCGCTCGGCGCGCTGGCCCGGCGCCTCGGCCAGCCGACGGTCGTCGGCGAGATCGTGGCCGGCGTGCTCCTCGGGCCCACCCTGCTCGGGCCGACCCTGTTCGTGTGGGGCAGCCCGCCGGGGCCGCTGCACTGCGACGCCTCGCTCGAGGGCAGCGAGGTCGTCGCCAGCATCGGGAACTGCCTGTTCCCGCCCCAGGCCAAGTCCGTCCTCGGCGTGATCGGCCAGGTGGCCCTGATCCTCTACATGTTCCTCGTCGGGGCCGAGGTCCGCCACGACATGCTGAAGGGGAAGGGCAGGGCGATCGGCCTGGTCGCCTTCGGGGTCATCGCCGTGCCCGTCGCGCTCGGGTTCGTGCTCGGGCCGGTGCTCTACGACGCCAAGTGGGTGGCCGGCTTCGGCGGCGACGCCCAGCCGTCGCAGACGGCGTTCTCGCTGATGGTCGGCGCCATCCTCTCGGTCACGGCGTTCCCGGTGATGGCCCACATCCTCCAGGAGAAGAAGCTGAGCACGAGCCCGATGGGCTCGGTCGGGATCGCCTCGACCGCCGCCCTCAGCGTGCTGATGTTCCTGACGGTCGCCGTCGCCTCCTCGATCGCGAGGGACGCCAGCGCCGGCTCGATCGCCACCACGCTCGTCGTCGCCGCCGTGTACCTCGCGGTGGTCTTCTTCGTCGTCCGGCCCGCGCTCGCCCCGCTCGGGCGGCGCATCGAGGCGGCCGGGCGGGTGGACGAGACGGCGTTCGGGATCATCTTCGTCCTCGTGTTCGCCTCGGCCTACGCCGCCGACCGCATCGGGATCAACGTCATCCCCGGCGCGTTCCTCATCGGGGTCGTCCTGCCGGCCCGGTCGATCACGTTCCCCCAGCTCCGCGAGAAGCTGCGGGACCTGACCCTCGTCGTCCTCCTGCCCGTGTTCCTCGCCTTCTCGGGCCTCAACACCGACTTCACGAAGCTCGGCATCTCCTACGTCGTCGGCATCACGCTGTTCCTCGTGGCCGGGATCGCCGGGAAGTGGCTGGCCGGCGCCGGCTTCGCCCGGCTCGGCGGCCTGTCGTGGGCCGAGGGCAACGTCATCGGCGTGCTCATGAACTGCCGGGGCCTGCTCGTGCTCGTCGTCGCCCTCATCGCCCTCCAGGACGGGGTGATCTCGGGCGGCCTCCAGGTCGCGGCGGTGCTCATGGCCCTGATCACCACGATGATGACCGGCCCGCTGTTCGACCGGTTCTCGGCGTCGCTCCCAGGGGCGGCGGCCGGCCCGACGGTCGCCGAGGCCGACGTGCGACCGGCGGGCGCGGCAGTCCCTTAACCATCCGTTATCGTTCCGCGGGCGAGCGCTCACGGGAGGGGATGGCTCCGGGATGGACACGACCACGGCCGACGTGCTGATCGTCGGCGGAGGACCGGCAGGCGCCAGCGCGGCCCTGCGGCTGCTCGACCGCGGCGTGCGCCCGGTGATCGTCGAGCGGGAGCGGTTCCCCCGCTTCCACATCGGCGAGTCGATGACCGGCGAGTGCGGCGCGCTCGTGCGGGAGCTGGGCTTCGGGGACCGCATGGTCGCCGCCGGCCATCCGGTCAAGCACGGCGTCGTCGTCTACGGCCACCGGGGCCAGCCGGACTGGTGGCTCCCGGTCATGCGCCGGTCCGCGGAGGACGGCCAGCTCCACGACCAGACGACCTGGCAGGTCCGCCGGTCGGTGTTCGACGACATGCTCCTGCGGGAGGCGGTCGAGCGCGGGGCGACCGTCGTCGAGGGCAGGGCCGCCGAGCCCATCGTCGAGGACGGCGTCGTGAAGGGCGCCGTCGTGCGGACGCCGGCCGGCGAGGTCGCGGTCGAGGCCCCGCTCACCTTCGACTGCTCCGGCCAGGCGACGTTCCTCGCCAACCGGCGGGCGACCGGGCCCAAGTACGTCGGCGCTTACGACAAGCAGATCGCCCTGTTCGGCCACGTGGCCGACTTCGACGGCGGCGACGACAGCGACCGCCAGAACGCCAGCGGCAACACCCACATCTTCTACACGAGCAAGTACCGGTGGGCGTGGGCCATCCCGATCGACGACGAGATGACGAGCATCGGGATCGTCGTGCCGGCCCAGGAGCTGCGCGACAGCGGCGAGACGCCGAGCGATTTCGTCCGGCGCCAGATCCGCGACCTCAACCCCGGCCTGTCCGAGCGGGCCGCCAGCGTCGAGCTCGCCGAGCCGGCCCACGTCGTGCCCAACTACTCGTTCCAGGTCCGGCGCTTCGCCGGTCCCGGCTACGTCTGCGTCGGCGACAGCCACCGCTTCATCGACCCGATCTTCTCGTTCGGGCTCTACATCGCCCTGCGCGAGTCCAAGATGGCCGTCGAGGCCGGGCTGGCCTGGCTCGAGGCGGGCGCGCCCGCCGGGCGGGACTGCTTCGCCGACCACATGATCGAGGTCGAGGAGGCGCTCGACGTCCTCGAGGACACCATCGACGTGTTCTGGGAGAACCCGCTCGCCTTCTCGGTGTTCGCCTACGAGCGCTACCGCTCGCCGATCATCGACATCTTCGCCGGCAGGATCTACCGGGGCATGCCGACCGACCGGGTCGACGTCGCCCTCGCCGCCTTCCGCAGGCTCCTGAAGCGCGAGCGCACCTACGACGCGGACGGGCTGTACTCCGTGCCCATCGGCTCCCGCTTCCGCCCCGACCGGGCGCCCCTGTGGAACAGCGAGCTCGACGACGTCGAGACCACCGAGCGCTGGATGCGCGAGACCGGCTGACCGCCCGCCCCCGCTCGTCAGCCGGGCCCTTCGGCATGACGACGGCGAAGGGCTCCTGCGACCGCGGTCGGCTCGTCAGACCGGTCGGACCTCGGCGAGCCGCGCCACGGCGAACTCGTCGTCCCAGCAGACGGCGGCCTCCCACGCGGCCGACGCCTGCGCAGCGACGTCGTACGCGTCGTCGTCGAGGCCGGCGGCGTTGTGGGGCAGCGCCAGGTCGAGCTCCGGGGCGTCCACGTGGGACTCGTCCCAGTCGATCAGCCCGACCCGGTCCCTGGTGATCCGGATGTTGCCGGGATTGGGGTCGCCGTGGACCACGCACGTCGCCCGTCCGGCGAGCCGCGCCCAGGCTGCCCGGCATCGGGCGACGCCGTCGGCCGGCATCGCCCCGAGGTCGACCTTCGTGCCCGTGTCGGCATGGAGGAGGTCGGTCGACGACCGCCAGCCCGGGCGCTGTGGCCAGCCCAGCGTCAGCCGGTGCAGCCGGCGGAGCGTGTCGGCGACCCGCCGCCAGTCGGCCGCCGTCTCGGGCGGCCCGCCCTCCACGTAGGTCATCACCACCAGACCGTCGGCGAAGTGCCGGCCGGCGACCGTCGGGATCGGCACCGGCACGGTCATCCCCTCGCGGTCGAGGTGGCGCAGCAGCCCGGTCTCCCACGCGAGGTCGGCGTCGCTGCGGCGGCCGAGGCGACCGACGGCGAGCCGCCCGCCGACCCGCACGCTCCACACCTCGTTGGCGACTCCCCCGGCGAGCGGCTCGATGCGAGCGACGTCGTCACCCCACTGCTCGAGCGCCTCCCACCTCACCGCCCCATCGTCGCGGAGTTCCCGGCCGTGGCGAGCAGGTCGACGCCCGCGCGCCCGGCCGATGAGCCCGCCCGGCCCGCACCGTCGCAACGGCATGCCTCGCGAAGAGATCGACGGCGTCCCCGTCTGGTTCGAGGAACACGGCGACCCCCACGGCCAGCCGCTCGTCGCCCTCCACGGCGGCATCCTCACGTTCCAGGCCACCTTCGGCGACGTCCTCCCCTGGCTCACCGAAGGGCGCCGGGTGATCGGCGTGGAGCTGCAGGGCCACGGCCACACGCCCGACACCGGCCGGGCCATGTCGATCGACCGCTTCGCCGACGACGTCGCCGAGCTGGTCGACCGCGTCGCCGGCGGAGGGCCGGTCGACGTCTGGGGGTTCAGCCTCGGCGCCCTGACTGCCACCAGCCTCGCCCTCCGCCACCCGGCCAAGGTGCGCCGCCTCGTCCTCGCCGCCTCGCACATCCGCCCCGACGGCTACCACCCCGAGATCACCGCCCCCGAGCAGGACGACCCTCGCCTGCCGACCCAGGACGAGTTCGCCGCCTGGCAGGCTTCCTACCGGGCAGTGGCCCCCGACCCGGACGGCTTCTTCCCGTTCCTCGAGCGCCTGCAGCCCGTCGTCCACGACTTCGCCGGCTGGACGGCGGACGACATCCGGCGCATCACCGCCCCCACGTTCCTCGTCGTCGGCGACCGCGACTTCGTCCGCCTCGACCACGCCGCCGAGATGCTCGACCTCTTCCCCGACTGCCGGCTCGCCGTCCTCCCGGCGACCAGGCACACCGAGGTCATGCGGCGCGCGGCCGCGCTGCGCGCCCTCGTCCAACCGTTCCTCACCCCATGACGTGACGACGCGGCGGCTCTCGGTCGATCCGTGGGGGCGTCCGAATTCCTCATGATCAATCGTTGACACACGCTAAGACAGGTGCCTCAAATGGGCTCGTGCCCGCGATCCCCTCCGCACCGCTCCGCTCGTACGACCTGCTCGCCGTCGACCAGCTCGAGCTCCCCACGACGGCCGACATCCTGCCGCCCGATCCCGGCGACCGGCGGGAGTACGCCCGCATGCTGGCCATGGACGCGACGATCTACGGGCTGCCGTCGGCGTTCGAGTACGCGCAGCTCTACGAGCAGGCCGTCGATGGCGCCAGCGACCTGTACACCGGGTTCAACCGGTTCCTCCACCAGCGCGACCTCGCCACACCGTCGTTCACGGCGTTCAAGACGCCGAACGTCGACACCCTGTACTCGAACGCCTGGCTCGACCTGACCGGCGGCCCCGTCGAGGTCCGGGTCCCGCCGATGGAGGGGCGGTACTTCACGCTCCAGTTCGTCGACCTGTACGGCAACGCCACGAACCTCAGCTCCCGGACCGTGGGCGCCGAGGGCGGTCGCTTCGCCGTGACCACGACGACGTGGGACGGCCCGCTGCCGGACGGCCTCGTGCCCTTCCGCGTCGGCACGCCGTTCGTCTGGATCCTGATGCGGATCCTCGTGAAGGACGCGGGCGGCGACGTCGATGTCGTTCGCCGGCTCCAGGACGAGGTGCGCCTTTCGGGGACGGGCCCGTCGCCGGCGATCGACTTCCCGGCCGTGACGGCGAAGGAGGTCGAGACCGAGGCCGGGCCGTTCCTCGCCGCCCTCGACTGGACGCTCCGCCACAACGGCCGTCCGGCGCAGGAGGAGGCCTACGTCCACCGCTTCTCCGGCATCGGGCTCGGCGGTCGACGGCCGTTCTCGCTCGACGAGCTCGACCCGGCGGTGCGCGAGGGCGTGGTCGCCGGCTTCCGCGACGCCATGGCCGTCGTCGAGGGATCGCGTGCGCTGGTCGGCGAGCGGACCGCCACCGGCTGGCGGACCGGGACCGCCGGCGAGCTGGGGTTCAACTACCTCCACCGTGCGGTCCAGAACTTCGTGGGCACGGGCGGCAACGTGACGGCCGAGAAGAAGTTCTTCGTCGCCTTCGAGGGCGGCGACGGGGCGCCGCTCGACGGTCGGCGCGACCACCGGCTGAGGTTCGACGTGCTCCCTCCGGTCGACGGCGGTTGGTCGCTCACCGTCTACCCGACCGACACCGGGCTCCTCTACGACAACGAGATCGACCGCTACGCCATCGGGTCGACGACCGCCGGGCTCGTCACGACGGCGGACGGAGCGCTCGAGATCCTCCTGCAGCACCGGCGGCCTGCCGAGCCGTCGAACTGGCTCCCGGTGCCGGACGGTCCGTTCTACGTGGACCTCCGGATGTGGGAGCCGAGGGCCGAGGCCCGCGACGGCCGCTGGATCCCGCCCGCGATCGAGGCGCGGTGACCGCCGCCGCCGGCGATCTGGCGCCCGACGCCCGCGAGTCGCTCCTCCGCGCCGCCGAGAAGCTGTTCGCCGAGGTGGGGATCGGGGCGGCGTCCCTGCGGAGGATCAGCGTCGCCGCCGGGCAGCGGAACAACTCGGCCGCGCAGTACCACTTCGGGTCGAAGGCGGGGTTGGTGTCCGCCATCGTGCAGGCCCGTCTCGGGCCGATCAACGCCCGCCGGGCCGACCTCCTGGCCGCCGCCGACGCCGACGGCCGCGGCGACGACGTCGCCGCCCTCGTGGAGGCGCTGGTCGTCCCCCTCGTGGAGTTCACGATCGACCGGCCCGACGGCAGCTCCTACGCCCGGTTCCTGGCGGCCAGCTACGGCGACCCGCAGTGGTCGGAGGTCGCCCTCGAGAGCGAGCACGGGGGCGTGTTCCGCAAGTGGCGGCGCCGGCTCGAGGGGGCGCTCGCCCACCTGCCCCAGCCGCTCCGTCGCCTCCGGGTCGACCGGGCGGTCATCGGCGTGATCACCGACGTGGCGCGATGGGAGGGCGGGCGCCGCCGCCGCGGGGTGGGCCGCAGCGAGATGATCGCCGACCTCGTGGCGTGGACGTCCGCCGGGCTGCTCGCCGCGGCACCGGGTCGCGGTCCGGCCACGACGGGAGCGCCGGCGTGAGCGAGCTGCGCGGCATCGCCACCGACGTCTACGTGTGGGGGTCGGCACTGGTCGACGCCATGCGCCTCCGGCACAACGTGACGTCGCCCCGCGACCCGCTCGCCGCCCGCCCCCCCAGCTCGGCCGCCGCCGCGCTCGACAACGTCGGCCACCAGCGCCGGCTCTCCGACCCGGACCTCACCGTCGGCGTCGCCCCCAACGTCGACACGCTGTACTCGCTGGCGTGGCTCGACCTCGACGCCGGCCCGTTCGTGTTCGAGACGCCGGACTTCGGGGATCGCTACTACACGTTCCAGCTGGCGCACGCCAACACCGAGTGCGACCTCGCCCTCGGGCGGCGCACGCACGGGTCGCAGCTGCCGCCGCTCCTCATCCACGGGCCGGCGTACGACGGCCCGGTCCCCGACGACGTGGAGCCGATCCGGAGCCGGACGCGCTACTTCCTCGTCGCCGGTCGCGTCCTCGTCGAGCCCGGGGTCGACGGTGACGTCGAGCGGGTCCACGCGCTGCAGCGGCAGATGCGCCTCCGGCCCCTCGCCGAGCGGCGGCGGGCGGACGGGCTCAACGACATCCCGGCCCAACGCCCCTTCCCCACCGCCGACGACGTGGCCGACCCCGACCTCGTGTTCCTCGACCAGCTCGGAGCGGTCGTCGACGACGAGGTCTTCGAGCCCGCCGACGACGAGCTCCTGGCCAAGGCGGCCGTCCTCGGCGTGGTGCCCGGCAGGGGCTTCGACGCCTCGTCGCTCGGCGCCACGTCCCGCACGGAGGTCGTCGCCGGCCTGCGGGACGGCGACGCCCTGGTGGACGCGAAGATCGGCAGCCTCGGCCACAGCGCCAACGGATGGTCGACGAACCTGCTCGGCCCGCGGTTCGGTTCGGACCACCTGCTCCGCGCCGCCGTGGCCCGCAACCAGATCTACGTGCTGCCGGTCGAGGAGGCGCTGTACCCGGTGGCGCGGGTGGACGGCGGGGGGCTGCCGCTGGTCGGGTCGTCCGCCTATGCGCTGCGGTTCGACCGCCCGCCGCCCGTCGACGCCTTCTGGTCGCTCACGGTCTACGCCAAGCCGGGCCGCCTCGTCCGCAACCCGATCGACCGCTACGCCATCGGCGACCGGACGCCCGGCTTCCGCCAGGGTGACGGTCCCGTGGAGGTCCTCCTCCGGCAGGCGCCGCCGCCCGGTGCGACCGACCGGTGGCTACCGGTGCCGGCGGGCGAGTTCCACCTGATGCTGCGGCTCTACATCCCGCGCCCCGAGGCCATCGCCGGTACCTGGGTCCCGCCACCCGTCGAGCCCGTCGGCGGCGCCGGCGCGCCGCCACCGGGTCCGTGATCGTGAAGGCACGCGGCCATCAGGCTGTCACGTCGAGGTGGCGGCTCGACGTGGGCGACGCACCCGATCCGAGGTTCTCGTTCGCCAACGAGCGCACCTTCCTCGCCTGGTGCCGCACGGCCCTCGCCCTCATGACGGCCGGGCTCGCCATCGCGCAGCTGCTCCCGGCGTTCGGCGTCCCGGGCGACCGCCGCCTCATCGGCCTCCCGCTGATCGCCGGAGGGGCCGTGCTGTCCGCCGGCAGCTTCTTCCAGTGGGCCAGGAACGAGCGGGCCATGCGGCTGGGCCAGGACCTCCCCCGGTCGCTGCTGCTCCCGACGGTCGCGCTCGTGATCGCCGTCACCGCCGCGATCGCGCTCGTCCTGGTCGTCGTCGGCGAGCAGTGACCGACCCCGGCCGCGCCGCCGAGCGCACGGCGCTCGGGTGGCAGAGGAGCGGCCTCGGCATGGGCGTGGCGAGCGCCGCGCTGGCCCGTGCCGTCCCGGCGGCCGGGCCGACGATGCGCGTCGTCCTCGGCGCAGTTGCGTTCGGTGCGGCCACCGCCGCGTGGCTCGCCTTCCGCGCCTCGGCGCGCCGCCGGCTCGGAGCCCCCGGCCGGGCCGTCGCCACCCCCGCAGAGACCGCCCTGCTGGCCACCGCGATCACCCTCGTCGGCATCCTGTTCCTCGTCGCCGCGGCAGCAGGATGAGGCCGCGGTCGACGATCCGTACGAGGCGGCGACGGGAATGGAACGGGCGTACAGGGCTTCGCAAAATGGGAACGCGTCGTAGCCATCCGATGGATCGAGTCGCGACCCTCGCCTTCCGTCGGCGCAGGTCCACTCGGTTGCGGCGGAGACGAGAGCCCTCTTCATCGCATCCCGCTGTCCACGGCCAGATAGATGAGCGCGCCTCGACGCGGTCGATCGCCTGCTCGCCATCGACGCAGTCGGCCTTGTCGGGGCCGCAGCAGTTCCAGCGCGCCGCGATGGCGACGGGCCCCCAACCGCGCCCGTACGCCGCCGACAGCACCACCCGATCGGCGTGGTCAGACCCAGCGTGGGGCGGGATGCCGAGCGCCGGCGACGTCGCTCGCTGACGCGGCGTCGATCGCTTGCGCTCGCTCGCGGCGGAGAGCACCACGCACTCGCCGTCCCCGTCGTCGGCGCGTAGGACAGCGACCGTCTGGACGTCAGCCGAGACCGGGCACCGACGCGTAGGCGGACAGGGCCGGCTGGCCGCCGAGGTGGGCGTAGAGCACCCGTGAGCCGGCCGGGATCTCGCCGGAGCGGACCATGCCGACCAGCCCGGCCATCGACTTTCCCTCGTACACGGGGTCGGTCAGCATGCCCTCGGTGCGGGCGGCGAGGTGGATCGCTTCGATCGTCGAGTCGTCCGGGATGCCGTACACCGGGCCGGCGTAGCCGTCGACGACGGTGATCTCGTCGGCCCGCAGCGGGCGTCGGACACCGATCTTGTCCGCCGTGTCGTTGGCGATGCGCGTGACCTGGTCGACGGTCCGCTCGAGCGTCTTGGACGCGTCGATGCCGACGACCCGGCGGTCGTCGCGTCCCTCGAGAGCGAACCCGGCGATTATCCCGGCATGCGTCGACCCGGTCACGGTGCACACCACGACGTGGTCGAAGAAGACGTCCAGCTCGGCCTCCTGGGCAGCGACCTCCCGCGCCCAGTTGGCGAAACCGAGGCCGCCGAGCGGGTGGTCGGACGCGCCGGCCGGGATGGCGTAGGGCCGGCCGCCGGCGGCGGTCACCGACTCCAGCGCCGCCTTCCAACTGTCTCTCACGCCGATGTCGAAGCCGGCGTCGTCCATCCGGATGTCGCCGCCCATGATGCGGGTCAGCTGGAGGTTCCCGACGACGTCGTAGTTCGGGTCCGGCCAATCGACCCAACGCTCCTGGACGGTCACCGCCTTCAGGCCGAGGTGGCAGGCGACGCCGGTGACCTGGCGGGTGTGGTTGGACTGCACGCCGCCGATCGACACCAGCGTGTCGCATCCCTGGGCCAGAGCGTCGGCGACGAGGTACTCGAGCTTGCGGACCTTGTTGCCGCCGAAGGCGATGCCCGAGTTGCAGTCCTCCCGCTTGGCCCAGATCTCGACCCCGCCGCCGAGCGCCGCGCTGAGCCGCGGCAGCGGGTGGATCGGTGACGGGCCGAACAACAGCGGGACCCGAGCGAAGCCGTCCAGGCTCATCGCCGGAGTGTAAGCACCGCCGGCTCGGATCTTCCGGGGGCGAGGCGACGAACGCTAGTGTCAACGCCTCTGCCACCCCCCGCAGCCCCCCAAGCCCTCTTGCGCCGAGGAATCCGGCGGGAGACGTCGGCGATGAGGGGCCCGGTCTCCGCCGGCGCTCGGGTGGGCCGGCGTCGCACCTTCAGGAACTGACGTCCCGTCGCCGAGTACCGCCGTGTCGCCGCACACCGGGCTGTGCTCGACGGACATCCTCCGCGAAGCAACTCGCTGGTCGCCGAATCCCCGGCGCAACACACTGGCGGCGTGTCGCGCGGCGAAACGGGGCGCGTGGAGGAACGGAGTGAAGGATGAACGAAGCGCTGCTCTATCTCTCGCGCCACAACGCCTGGGCGTCGAAGGTGCTGCTCGCTACATGTCGGACGATCACGCCGGTCCAGCTGACGGCCCCGGCACCGGCCGCATACGGAAGCATCATCGAAACGTTCAACCACCTCGTCACCAGCGAGGGGGCCCACCTGTCGTCGCTCGGTGGACCAGTGACGACGTGGGTCGCAGCAGCACGACACGAGCGTGAGCAGCATCCCGAGCCGTGGACCATCGACGATGCACGCGAGCAGGTCGCGACCCTCGACGAGCTTTCGCTCCGCGTCGACGAGCTCGACCGCCTGTGGGAGTCGTTCTTCACCGCCGCGGAGTTCGACCCCGAGCGGACGGCCATCCTCGATCTCGGGACCTACGCGTGTCCTGCCGGCATCGTCATGGCCCAGTCGTTCCACCACGGGAGCGTCCATCGCGAGCAGATCTGCGCGACGCTCACGGCCCTCGGCGTCGATCCTCCCGACGTCCAGCCATGGGCCTTCGCCGACGCGACGGGTCGCAGCCGGCTCCTCGGTGGCCGGACGAGCTACTAGAGCCGACGCGCCAGCCGCCGCCCACGGGGCACTCGGTCGCCGACTCACACAGAGGCCCGCCGAACATCCGGTAGCCCGAGCTCACCGAGTCGGGATCGCCACCTCCCAACGGACGGCTCGGAGCGCCAGGGACGGCACGAGGGTCGGGCGGTGACGCGACATGGCGATGGCGTCGACCCATGCCGTCCAGAAGAACGTCAACGAGGCGCTGACGCCGGTGGCGTCGGCGACGTGGAGCCAGCCGAGCGGGATCGACAGGGCGTCGCCGGGCCCGAGGACGATGACGACGACGTCGGCGGGGTGCATCGCTCAACCCGAATCGAGCGGATGGATACTGCAACCCGCCCACACGATGAACGTCCCGCGCTCGACAAAGCGGGTCTCGTGGGCGAGGCGCTGCGGATCGCATCAGACCTCGACATTGGTCATGCGCACGTGCTGTGTCGCCCGCTCGGTTGGGCGGACCGATGGGATCACGACCGCCCCGCGCTCACGTCCGTCGCACCGTTCGCCGCTACCCCGACTGGTTCGACGACTACGGGTGGCTCCGACCGCCGAACCCGGCCCCCCGATCGGCACGTGCGGCTGGTCCCAGCGCGAGCGACGCGGGAGCGAAACAACGGTTTCTGGTGGTCGACCAGGGACTCTCACGGACACAGCGGGTCGACGAGTTCGTGCCGCTGACCTGCTGTTTTAGCAGGTCAGCGGGTCGAGGCGGCGACCGGAATCGAACCGGTGTACAGGGCTTTGCAGGCCCGTGCCTGTCACGACAAACGCCCTGGTCAACCGGTACGACGGTACTCCATCAGGCTTGACGCGGGAGCAGAACGGGAGCGCGCCAACGGAACGGAGCGCCATCGACGCGCGTGTGCACCGGGCTGGGATGGGACCGGCGGACTTGGTTGGGTCGTCGCCCACGCGCGGTCGCCGGGCGGCGCGGTCACGATCGGGTCAGCGGCGCGGGTCCGAAGCTGCGATCCAAGAGAGAGACGTGAACCGTGTATGCCACCGCGTCCATGCAGCCCGTCAACGATTCCAGCGTGTCGTCGTAGCTCACCGGCGGACGCCGCGCGCCGCCCGTTCACGCACCCCACCGGCAAAGCAGGCCGTCAGCGGTCCGTCCGGTGGCGTCGTGTCGTTTGCAGGCGTCCCCGGCCGCCTCGCCGGCCACTCGCCCGAGATCGGCCTGGCCGAGGCGTTCACGGCCGCGACGGCGCGCCGGGTCTCGGCGCTCGAGGAGGGCGGGGAGCGCGGCGGCGCTGCGGACGGCCGGCCGCCGGATGCACCCCCGCCGCCGCACGGGAATCGACACGGGGGTGCCGGTCAGGCCCACGAACCCGAGGTCGTCGACCGGTCCATGGGACAGTGGCGGGCCGCCTGGGCAGGCGGGTGGGGAGAGGTGATCGTGTCGCACTTCCGCCGTTGGTGGCCTGTGCCGGCGTTGCTGGCCGCCTCCCTCGTACTCCAGAAGGCCGCCTTCGAGAGCCGCTACGACGTGTCCGGCCACGCGGCCGAGCACCTCGGGGGCGCGAGCGTCGTGTTCCCGGCGTTCGCGCTCGTCGCGTACTGCTGTACGTATCAGCGCCGGCGCGCCGGCAGCTGCCCGTGCTCGCCAGCAGTGCAGCCTGGCTGGCCACGACCGTGCTCGTCCTCGTGGGCAACGTCCGGGTCGTCGACGCCCTCATCCGTGCCGGCATGGCCGACACGCCGACGTCGGCCGTCCGGGCGAGCGTCAGCGTCGAGTCCGCTCACGACCTCGCCAACCTCGCGCCATGGCTCGGCGTCCTCGCCGCTCTGGCGACAACCGCTGCGCTGTGGCGGGGTCGGCACGTCACAACCCGGGTGGCGATCGCCGCCGCTGCCCTCAGCGTGGTCTTCCCACCGTGGATCGCGCCGGGTGGCGGGGTGGTCGTGCTCGTCGTGGCCCGGTGCACCGCGTTCCACGCCCTCTCCCGAACCGGATCGAGTCGTCGGCCGGCGTCTCGACGGCCGCCTGACCGGCACGCAGAAGCGTGACTCGCCGGGGACGCCGCCGGGATGGCGCAGACGGCGACGCACGCTCCGCCCAACCCTCTCCCTGTCGCAACCGTCCGAGCGCGACCTCGAGCCTCGGACACACCGACGGCGACGGCCGCACGGGCGCGCTCGGCCGACCGGTACCGAGCGTGGCGGGCGGGGTAGGGTCTCAGCGAGCTCGCTCCAGACCCCGGCATGGCTCGCAGATCGACCACGGGCGATAACAGGCGAGGCTCGAATGACGCACAAGCTGTGACGACGGCGCGCCGATCGGTCGCTGCCCGCCTGCTGGGCCGACCGCCGGATGCTGCTCGGTCGGGGAGGCCGGACGGGGCCCGCGGCCCGAGGTGCTCGGGCACCCACCACCACCCCGAGCCGAGCGTGCACTCGGGTCCGGCCCGGTTCTACCTCCGACGGAGCTGTCGTACTGCCGCTGTCCCGGAGGCCAGGGTGGCGGTCGTCGCCTGGCTCGGCTCGACGTTGGACGAGGCTGTGCGGCTGCCCCTCGAGCTGGTGGTGACGGAGATGGTCACCAACGCCGTACTCCATGCCGGCGGCGATTTCGAGCTCGTCGTCGAGCGGTCGCACGGCGCGATCACGATCGACGTGATGGACGCCTCCGGGGCCCCGCCCGTCGTGGAGCACGCTGCGGGGCTCGGCGAGACGGGGCGCGGTCTGTACCTCGTCGCTGCGCTCGCCGACGATTGGGGCTACCAGATGCACCCCACGGGGAAGACTGTCTGGGCGCAGTTCCAGCTGCCAGGCGAGGCGCGGCGGGCCCGATGGGCAAGCTCAATAGGGCGCACGCTCCGCCGCTTCCCTCGCTGAACGACGTCAGGACATTCCCCTGCGCCGAGCAGCGCTCCCGTGCGTCGGCCCAGACCTCGGCGTCGCCGAGTGACGATGCGTCTGCCACCGGCGTACGCTGCGGAGCGAGAACGTACCCGCGCCGCCGGCACGAGAGGGTCTGTTGTGCTCCATGACCGCAACGCTCGTCTCGTGACGGCCATCGACCGGCTCGACGGCGACCGGCCTTTCCACGTTCGGCTGTGCGACACCGCCGTCGAGGTCGTCGACGTGACTGATGCGGCGCTCATCCTGATGTCGGACCGAGAGGTCGGGACCGTGGTCGCAGCCTCGGGCCCGGGGGTGACGAGGATCGAGGACCTCCAGTTCGCGCTGGGCGAGGGGCCGTGCCTGGAGGCGTACCACGCTGGGACGCCGATCCTCGAGGGCGACCTCCGGGGTGTGGGGGCGGCCCGGTGGCCGATGTTCACAGCGGCGGCCCTCGCGGTCGGCGCCGAGGCCGTGTTCGGCGTCCCGTTGGTCGTGGGGGCGATCCGCTGCGGCGTCCTGTACCTGTGCAGGGGGCGGCCGGGCGCACTGACTGACGAGCAGCTGGCCGACGCCATCGCGCTGGCCGCCATCGGGACCACGACCGTCCTCGACCTGCACTCGGCGGCCGCCGTGGCCGTCCTCGGCGCCACGGTCGACGGCGTCTGGCATCACCGAGCCGTCGTCCACCAGGCGACCGGGATGGTGTCCGTCCAGCTCGGCGCCAGTCTCGCCGAGGCGTTGGCCCGCATTCGCGCCACGGCGTTCGCATCCGACCGGTCGATCTACGACGTCGCCGTCGACGTGGTCGCCGGACGGGAGCGGTTCCAGCAGTGAACGCCAGGGAGAAGCTCAGCCGTACGTTCGTCGAGCTGGCCGACACGCTCGTCCGGGACTTCGACGTCATCGACCTCCTCCACGTGCTCACCATCCGCTGCGTCGAGCTCGTCGACGTCGACGCCGCCGGTCTGCTGCTCATCGACGAGAGCGGCATGCTGCGGGTCGCGGCCTCCTCCGAGGAACGGATGCACCTGCTGGAGCTGTTCGAGCTCCAGCATCAGGAGGGGCCAGGCCTCGACTGCGTCATGAGCGGCGAACGCGTCGTCGGCGAGCGGCTGACGGCGACGGACCGCTGGCCCCGGTTCGCCTCCGAGGCCGTGAGCGCCGGCTTCAACTCCGTCGAAGCCATCCCTCTGCGCCTCAGGGACGACCTGATCGGCGCCCTCACGCTGTTCCGCCGGGAGCCCACGGCGCTCACCGATGCCGAATCGGCGATCTGCAGGGCGCTGGCCGACGTTGCCACGATCGGCCTGCTCCAGGCCCGAGCCGTGAGCCAGTTCCAGGCGGTCGCCCAGCAGCTCCACAGCGCCCTCAACAGCCGGGTCGCCATCGAGCAGGCGAAGGGCGTGCTGGCCGAGCGCGGAGGCATCGTGATGGACGACGGCTTCCACCTCATGCGCGAGTTCGCGCGCCGCCACAACCGTCGGTTGGTGGAGGTGGCAGAGAGCGTCATCGCCGGGCGCCTCCCGCTGTCAGATCTCCGAGCCCGCCCCTGACATGACGCCGGTCGCTCGGCACGGTGGCGGCGGGCTATCATGTGCACGAGCTGCGCTCCAGACCCCGGCACCGCTCGCGCCGAGTCGGTCGCGTCGAACGGAGGCCAGGTTGGAGGCGCAGGAGCGCGCTGCGGCCTACGCAGAGGACCTGGACGGGTATGACATCCTCCCGGTCGCCGTCGTGATCGCCGATCGCCGGTTGCGATCACTCCACGTGAACACCGCCTGGCGGACGTTGTTCGGCGAGGCCGGCGGGCTGGGCGGTCGGAGCTGGCTGGGACACTTCGACCTGCCATCGAGACGGCGCGTGGTGAGGTCGGCAGCCGGAGGGTCGACCGACACGATGGAGCTGCGGTACGGCCCGGGCGCCGACCGGTGGGTCGACGTCGCGGTGGCGGTGTCCAACCGCGCCTTCGGCAGCCGCGTTGCGGTCGTCGCCCGCGACGTGACCGAGCGCAAGCAGCGGGAGGCGGCCCTCAGCTTCGACGCCACCCACGACCCGCTCACGGGACTCCAGAACCGAGCGGCGCTCCTCGACAAGGCCGAGTGGGCGATCACCCGGCTCCGTCGCCGGCCATCCGTGCTGGCGGCCATGTTCATCGACCTCGACCACTTCAAGGACGTCAACGACCGGTACGGGCACCTGGTCGGCGACCGAGCCCTCGCCCTCGTCGCCACGCGCCTCGAGCGGGCCATCCGGCCGGCCGACGTGATCGGCCGCGTCGGTGGGGACGAGTTCGTCGTGCTCTGCGAGGACGTGAACGGCGCAGCCCAGGCCGACGCGCTGGCTCGTCGTCTCGCCGCGACGTTGGCGGCACCGCTCCGGGTGTCGGACGATCTCGAGCTCCGCATCGGCGCCACCGTCGGGGTGGCGGTGACCGCCCGGCCCGACGAGACGGCCATCGCGCTAATCGACCGGGCCGACCAGGCGATGTACCGGGCGAAGGGCAACCCGAGCCCGAACGGCGTCACACCGTCCCACCGCGACGGTCTGGCCGCCGCCGGCCACCACCTCGCGAGCTTCCGAGGAAGCCTCCACGACGAGTGGGCGCACTCGCTTCCCGTCGGCGACGCGGACGCGACGCGGCGATGGCTGGTCGCCGCTAGCTACGTCGGCCGGGCCGTCGCGGCGCTCCGCGACGACACCTCACCCTGAACCTGCATGACCTGCACCGGATCGGGCTGCCGTCCGGGCGGAACCGGATGGAGGACGGCGATGCGTGAGCGGGCGATATCCGCACGACGCGTTCTGTCACGTCGCCGCTGGGCGATCGGGTTGCGACCTCACTGGGCCCGGCGACGCTCCGACACCACGACGCCGTGATCGGGTGCCTCCGCAGTGCCGGCGTCTCATCGAGAAGGCCGCGCACGCGCTCTCCGTCCTCGACAGCTACACCTACGGCTTAGCGACCGCCGACGCCGCGCACGCGGTCCTGCAGCGCATGCCTCCGGGCGAGTACCCCCACCTCACCGAACTGACCATCGAGAAGGTTCCCGACCGGGGCTACTACTACTGCGCCGAGTACGGGTTCGGGCGGGACCTCATGCTCGACGGCCTCGAGCAGGCACGCGTCGCGTCCCGGGCGCTACGGGGCGGCGAGGGTGCCCAGAGCGGCCGGTGACGTCGTTCAGAACGTGGATCGTCGTGGCTCGCGGCATGATGTGGGCAGGGTGAGACGTCGCGTGGCCACTGGCGGCGCCGTGTGGCTCGGGGCGATGCCTCGCGTTGCCTGGGCCGCCGGGCCCGGGCGTTCCACCACCAGCGCGCTCAGCACGAGCACAAGACACCCACGCCGGCGGGTGCCAGTGGGCGCTACGACGGCGACGTGCGTCCCGTCCGTGAGCCGTCAATCCCGCCGTACGACCTGGGTGAAGCTCGCCGCGACGAGGGAGGCGAAGACCCATCCGAGTAGGCCCGTCGTCCACGTAGCGGTGGCGAGCCACCGCCCGTCCCGGTACCACGTGGCGCCGTGGCGGCTCTGGTCCGGCGCCCACTCCGACCGCTGCCGCAGCTCGACGAGGGGCACCAAGGTGTCGAGTGCATAGACGAACGGCTGCACGCAGATGTGGTCCGGCTCACAGATCGACGCCGTTGCGCCGCTGGCGTCGGCCGGCACGAGCAGCTGGTGATCCTTGGCATCGGCGTACCAGAGCGTCATGCCGAGGAGAACGGCGAGCAACCACGGGACGATCCGGTAGGGCTCGTACCCGTGCCCGACGGTGAGCCGGAGGAACCACCGCCACAACCGTTGCAGACATCCTGGCCATCCCAACGTGACCTGGTCCTTCCAGTGACACGGCGGGTTCAGTAGAGAGTTGTGCCGCTCGATGAGGATCTTGCGAGCTGACCGGTCGTCCCCACTGGCTCGGTACACCGACGCCAGCTGCTCGTACGCTGCTGGGCTCGGCGTGGTCTGCCGCCGCAGCCACCCTGCCCTTTCCTTCCAATCGGTGTCCGGGCCGTGGAGCCTTCGGTAGGTGAAACCGTCGAGATCGATGCGGTTCGGCCACGAGCCGCGTTCGTCGGCGAGTGAGCCAGCGGAGACACCGGACAACGACAGCGTGCCGTCGACGTTCGATCCGCCGCCGAGGACCAGTGCGCCAGTGATCGTGGCGTTGTCCAGGCTCAACGCACGCCCGACGTCCGCGAACCGGGCGGCAGTGATGTCGAGGTTTCCATTGATGGCGGCGCCGAGCAGCCGCACCTCACCAGTCGCGGTGAACCCGTCGGTCAGAAGGGCGCTACCGACGATGTGGGCGCCGTCCGAACAAAGAGCCGCTAGGGCGTTCGGGCTCGTGAACGTCCCTCCGGCGCAGTCCAGCGAGCCCCCGATGGTGGCGCCCGCGAGCCGGACACCGCCCGAGGCGCTGAAGCCGCTGTCGAGGAACACGCCACCAGCGATGCGGGCTCGGCTGAAGGCAAGGGCGTACCGGCCGGCGCCCGGCGAGGTGATCGTGCAAGTGCCGGCGCGGCAGTAGAGGGTGCCGCCGATCGTTGCGTCGAGGAAGCGGACCTGTCCCACAGCGGCGAATCCGTCGGTGAGGAAGACGCTGCCGGCGATGTTGGCGGTATCGAAAGAAAGGGCGTCGCCTTCGTGATTGGTGAAGAAACCGGCGCGACAGGCGAGGTTGCCGCCGATGGAGGCGCCGAGGAGGCGCACCTCGCCGATCGAGGCAAAGCCCTGGTCGAGGGCAACGCCTCCGGTGATGCGGGCGCGATCGAATGAGAGCGCGTCGCCGTCGCCGTTGGTGAACAAGCCGCCGGTGCATTCGAGGTTGCCGACGATGACGGCGTCGAGGAGCCGCACGCCGCCGGTGGCGGAGAACCCGCCGTCGAGGACGACGCTGCCGTCGATCTCGGCACCTTCTGCTCCCAGTCCGCCGCACGCCGTGCCACGGAGCCGGATCGATCGCGTCGTCGCCTCCTCGAAGTCGATCCGGTGCGGTCCGAGCTGGCAAGACACGAGAGTCAGAGGATGGGGAACCCGGGCCCAGCGGAGGTCGAGCCCGTCGGCGATGCGGGCGCCGATGATCGTGAGCCCGCGACGGTGCTTCGGCCGGGTCTCGTCGCACAGGAAGTCGGCGAGCCACTCGCCGTCGATGGTCCGGCCCGACCAGTGCTCCTCATCGTCGTAGCCCGGTAGCTCGCGTGGGTCGTCAGGTCTGCTGAAGTCCGCTGCCTTACCAGTGGCTGACTTCTGTTCTACGAACTCGTACGTAGGATGGAAGTCGCTGACCGGAACCACTTGGCCATCCTCGCACGCCTCGACGCGACGCTCCGCCTTGGCCGCCGTTGTTGGCGATGGTGCGGGAATGGCGCTTAACGTAGCTGCGACGGACAGGGGGAACCCGACCTCGAGGATCGGGTCGCGCACGGTTCGTGTCGGTCGCCCCGTCGACGCCGACCATACGAACGGTGGCGACCGGCGGTCACGGTGACGGGCAGGCCGCGGGAGAGTCGCACCCAGCGCGGTGTCACGGCTGCGGCGGATGGCTGCGCCACGAGGTGACCGGTGAGGTCGTACTCGTACGCCAATGTCCACGAGCGTTGACCGTTGCGACGAGTCGGCTGCCGAGGTTCGAGCCGTGCCTGGAGGCCGAGTCGCCCCCGCCTCGGCCCACGCTACTAGCCCCCATGAGCAGAGATTTGACCGGATCGAAAGTCACATCTTCTAGGAGAGTCCGGCGTTATGGCCAGCGAAGCTGGCAATGCCGCTGGTCGTTCCACGGGCTACCCGTCGTGTCTGGGATCCCCTGCGTCCTGTTGGTCGGTCCGCTACGGTCGACTCTGGCGCTGCACGGGGGGAGGCCCAGGATGGACGTCCAGCGGACCGGACGGATCTTCGGTTGGTTGTTCATCGGCACGTTCGTGACGAGCATCCCGGCCCGGCTGCTCTTCATCGACGGTGTGGGCGCGAGCTGGAGCGACATGCGCTTCGTCGAAGCCTCCAACGCCAGCCTGAAATGGGGCGCCGTCCTCGAGTTCGGGTTGATCGTCACCCAGATCGGAACAGCGATCGTGATCTACCCGCTCGTTCGGCGGCTGAGCGAGACGGTCTCGCTCAGTTATGTCGCTGCGCGAATCATGGAGTCGGTCTTCGCTGCGATCGGTCTCATCAGCATCATCTCGATCGTGTCGCTGGCCGATGCGTTGGGAGCCAGTGGCGCCGACGCCACGGCACTCAGCACGGAGGGTGACAGGCTGGCGCAGATGTACGACTGGTCGTTCCGGTGGGGACCGGGCCTCGTCGCCGGAATCGGGAACGGCATCCTGTTGGGCTACTTGATGTATCGATCGGAGCTTGTGCCGCGGCGTATGGCGCTGTTGGGGCTCATCGGTGGGCCCCTGTTGATCCTCTCCTTCGTGTTGCAGCTGATCGGCGTCTTCAAGAACGGAGAGGGACCGTCCGGTCTCCTCACGCTGCCAGAGGCTGCGTGGGAGCTGTCACTCGGCATCTATTGCGCGTGGAAGGGCTTCCGGTTGTCGAGCCGGCTCTTCGATCGTGAGGTGGCGGTGTCACAAGCGGCCACGGCGCCGCGGGCTTCCGCTCGCTGACGACACCGACTGGCCGGTCCGCACGGAGGATCGTACCGGGACCGCCGACGTCGATGACCTAACCGCAACGTGAGCGGTCCGGTCAGAGGACTCGTTGAGCCGATGAATCAGCCGGCCGCCGCACACTGTGGTGGAGCACCGGAGCGAGTCTCCGTCCCGGACGCTGGCGAAGTCGCTCGTGATCGAGCTCAACGGCAAGGTCATCAGCGACCTCACGATCGGGGTCGGTGCTCGGGTCGCAGGAAGTGGTCACGGAGCAAGCTCGTGCCGTGCGGGCGGGCGTCGGCTGGACGATCCGCCCGGATACCGGCGAGCGCGGACTAGGTACCGAGGCGGCCCGCGGAGGCCTGCGCATCCCTGAGGCTGGCGGCACCCCAGCTCGGTGGCCCGGAAGTCGGTCGCCGGGCTTCCCGGCACCCCTGCTCACAAGGGTCGTACGCCGCGCTCTCGCGATGTGTCGCGGGCACCGTCCCGCGCGTTGTGGAGACGTTCTAGTACAACGGTCGTGGCGCCATGCGCCCGCATGGCATCAGCGAGGAATCGGCTTGAGCGACCACGAGGACGAGCACCCGAGCGCCATGTTGATCGCCTCGTTGGCGCCGGTGGCGACGCTCGATGCCCTCCCGCCGACGCGGGCCCGGCGTGAGAACGTACAGAACGCGGCAGTGGAGTGGCAGCTGGTAGGCGCACGTGGGTCCTTCAGTGAGATGTTGTCGGTCACCGGGGGCAAGTGGGCTCCGCCGTTCAAGCACGACTGGGTGAACCGCATCTGTGGGCTCATGGGCAGCGCTGGCGAACAGTTGGCGATGGCGTGGACAGCCGAACAGGATGCGCAGCGCTGGCTCCATCGCAGTGCCACGAACGACGTGCACCATCGACGGATGGCGGTCCGAGCTCTGTGCGAGACGGCGATGTTGTTCACGCTCGGAGCGGCGCATGCGGCCGGGAACGCGTCCCTGCGTACGGTCCTCCTGGACGTCCGTACGGCTCGTGGTCTGCGGGAGCTCGGTGTCGAGCGATCCTTCGAGCCGGTTTCGACCACGGCGCGCGACTGGCCGTCGTTCACGCCGCGCGAGCGCATCTGGGCCCAACTCGAGCGTGCTGCTGGCCAGGGTGGGAGTCGCGCCGCCGTTCGCCTGACGGACCGCCTCCTCCGGCTACTCCACGACGCCCGCTATGCGAGCCTGCTGGCACGGCGGAATGCCGACTTCCACCGGCACCGGCCGCCGTCGCTCCCCACTGGGTCGCCGAGGCAAACACTCTGGGAGTTCGACCACACCGCCCGGCAGTCGACGTTGCATGGGTACGGGGCAGTCAACGATCCGGACCATGACGAGCGCGAGGTCCACAAGGTTGCCTGGCGGGGATTGGTCGCCGTCGCTGGCGGGATGCGGGACCTCCGTGCCGCGATTGAAGAGGCTGCTGCGGGCGGCGGCTATCGGATACTCGGCCCTGGCCGTCTGACCCGCTCCGACTGACTGCCCGCGCTCGATCAATCATGAGCGCGAGACCGCGGCGTAAGGGCATGGCGTCAGCCGTCCGACGGGGCGCCGTCATCCGCAGTCGTAGGCACCCAGTGCTCCCCTCGGTCTCTGGGACCGACGCGACGTGCGGGCCCAGGAGCTGTCGGGCGGGTACCAGCGGCGCGTCCTCCTCGCCATGGCCCTCGGGGTCGGCCCCCGACTCCTCCTCCTCGACGAGCCGACGACCGGCCTCGACCCGGGTGCTCGCCGCCAGCTGTGGAACCGGCTGGTCGAGGCCAAGCAGGGCACCTCGATCCTGATCACGACCCACGACATGGGTGAGGCGGAGATCCTGAGCGACCGGATCGCGCTCATCTCCGGCGGCCGCCTGGTGGCGATGGGACGGTTGACGGATCTGCTCGCCCGCCTGCCGTCGAGCGAGCGGGTCGTCCTCGACGGCACGCCGGCTCCGAGCGTCGGCGCCGAAGTGCTGTCGGCGCACGGGTTCGTGGAGGCCGTGGCCGGGCGCCGGGTCGTGTACCCCGCCGACGCCGACGCCGCCCGGCGCCTCGTGACCGAGCTCCTGCGACGCGAGGTGTCGTTCTCGGTGCAGTCGACCACGCTCGAGGACGTCTACTTCCGTCTGCTGAGGGAGGCGGGGGAGGGGCCCGGCGCGGTCGCGGCGGGATGACGGGTCGGGGGGACGGTTGGCGCCGGCGGTTCCTCGCCGCCAACCTGACGTTCCCCGAGTGGGCGGTCGAGGCCCCTGACCGGCTGGTGTACGCGTCCGATGAGTCCGGCTCGTGGCAGGTGCGCACCTGGGACCGGGCGGCAGGGACGCATCGGCAGGTGACCAGCGCGACGTCGGGCACGACGATCGCCCGCCCGTCTCGCGACGGCCGGTCCGTGCACTGGTTCGAGGACGACGGCGGCAACGAGGTCGGGCAGTGGATGACCCAGCCGTTCGCCGGCGGACCGGTCGCACCCCTCCTGCCCGGCGCGCCGCCCATGCGCAGCTCGGGCGCCGGGTTCGGCCCGTGCGGGACGGTCGTCGTCGGCGGCGCCGTTCGGTCGGGGTTCCAGGTCGTGGTCGGCCTTGCCGGCCAGGGCGTCCACCGTGTCGTGCGACTGGACGGGTGGGCGAGGGTCGTCGGGGTGAGCTGCGACGGCGGGGTCTTCGCGCTGGAGCACTGCGAGCACGGCGAGGACCTGCGCCCGGCGCTGCGGGTCGCGCGCGTCGACGACGGGCTGACGGTGGCGGACCTGTGGGACGGGCCCGGCAACAGCCTCTTCGCCGCCGTCTTCTCGCCCGTACCGGACGACCACCGTGTCGCCGTCCTGGCCGACCGTTCGGGCCGTGCTCGGCCGGCCGTCGTCGACCCGTGGACGTGGCGGCGCACGGACCTCGTCGGCGACCTCGTCGGCGACGTCGACCTCGGCGACTGGTGGCCGGACGGCCGGTCGCTCATCGTGCTCGAGACGTGGCAGGGCCGCGACCGGCTCCACCGGGTCGACGTCGCGACGGGCGAGGTGCACCCGCTCCCGCACGCACCCGGCACCGTCGGCGCGGCGGCCGTCCGGCCGGACGGCGCCGTCTGGTACCACTCGTCGTCGGGGGCCCTGCCGCCCGCCATCCGCGCCGTCGGGCGGGCCGAGCCGGTCCTCGAGCCGCCGGGCCCTAGCGCCCCACCGGGGACGCCGTTCACCGAGTGCAGCTTCAGGAACGACCGGGGGGACGAGGTGCACGGGTTCCTCGCCGCGCCAGCCACCAAGCCGCCGCACGCCACCGTCTTCCTCGTCCACGGGGGCCCGCACACGCACAACTCCGATCGCTGGAACCCCTACGCGCAGGCGTTCGTCGACCACGGCTGGGCCGTCGCCCTCGTCAACTACCGAGGATCGAGTGGGTACGGCCGGGCGTGGGTGGACGCCCTCGTCGGCGACCCCGGCCGGCCCGAGGTGTGCGACGTGGGCGCCGGCCGGGACGACCTGGTGGCATCGGGGTTCGCGGACCCGGCTCGTACGGCGATCGTGGGGTCCTCTTGGGGCGGCTACGTGGCGCTGCTCGCCGCCGGCCTCCTCCCCGATGCCTGGTGCGCCGTCGCCGCCGTGGTGCCCATCGCCGACTGGGCGGCGGCCTACGAGGCGCAGGACCGGGGCATGCGGTCGCTGGCCAACGACCTGTTCGGCGGCCCGCCGCACGGCCGGGAGGAGCTGTACCGCGACCGTTCGCCGATCACCTGGGCCGACCGGGTCCGGGCGTCGGTGCTCGTGTACGCACGCCGGAACGACAGCCGCTGCCCCCTGCCCCAGGTCGAGCGCTACGTGGACCGCCTACGGGAGCTCGGACGAGACGTCGAGCTCGCGCTCGTCGAAGGCGGCCATACCGCCGTCGCCACCGAACAGCGCCTTCAAGGGGTCGACCACATCCTCGCCTTCCTCCAGCGCACCGCTCGTCGCGATCGCCGGCGCATCGTTGCAGATGAGACCGGTCCGACCTGTCTAAACGCCTCAGGGTGCATCCGTGGCCGCTCGGAACCGCCGCCTGCGGCAGGTCCGACCGTTACTGTGTAGCTTCGCGGGTTTCCTTGGAGTGAGGGTGGGTCGCACCCCGATCTTCAAGGAGCCCGCACTGATGAACGTGGATGGGATCTACAGCTAGGTGTAATGCCCACGGACGTTGTTGACGGTCCGCGGATGGGTTGAGCCTCCGGGCGAGTGTGGAGCTGCTACCGCACCGCACCCGCCGAGGAGGCTCGATTGCACCGTAACGCTCCGTTGACCGTGGAGGGCCGACGCCGGTTGTGCGCCCGGATCGCCGATGGCTGGACGGTGGGTGCGGCGGCGGAGGCCGCGAACGTGTCTCGTCAGACGGCGTCGAAGTGGTGGAACCGTTGGCTCGTCGAGGGTGACGCCGGGTTGGAGGACCGCTCGAGCCGGCCGCGTCGCTCCCGGAACAAGACCGGTCCCAGCACCGAGAAGCGCATCGTCGGTCTTCGCACCGCCCGCAAGCTCGGCCCCGCCCGCATCGGGTTCATCGTGGGCCTGCCCGCCTCGACGGTGCACCGGGTGCTGGTCCGCCGCGGCCTGAACCGGCTGGCGTGGATGGACCGGCCCACGGGCCGGGTGATCCGCCGCATCTCACCAGCCGCCCGGGGGAGCTGGTCCATGTCGATGCGAAGAAGCAGGCGAAGATCCCGCCCGGCGGCGGGCACCGGGTGCTGGGCCGGGCCGCCCGCACCGGGTCAGTGGCCAACAAGGGCGGCGGCTACCTGTTCATCCACTCCGCCGTCGACGCTTACTGCCGCCTGGCTAACCGCGAGATCCTCTCGGCCGAGAACCGGGCCGACTGCGTCGCCATCCTCGGCCGCGCGCACGCCTGGTTCGCCGACCAGCATCACCGTCGAGGCGCTCCTCACCGACAGCGGCCCCGGCTACAACAGCCACGCCTGGGCCGAGCTGTGCGCTCAGCTCGGCGTCGACCATCGACGCATCCGCGCCTACCGACCCCCAGACCAACGCCAAAGTCGAACGGTTCAACCGAACCATGGCCGACGAGTGGGCCTACCTCCGGCCCTACCGCTCAGAAGCCGAACGCTCCCGCCGGTTCGACCGCTGGCCGCACGACCACAACCATCACCGCGGCCACACCGCCCTCAACGGCCAACCACCCATCCAAGCCGTCAACAACTGCCTGGGCATTACAGCTAGGTGTCGTTGCTCGGAGAAATGGCGAACGTCGCCCCCGCGGGCCGGTCCCGTCTATGGATGCCGGTCGTCGATGATGCGGTCGGCGACGGCGTCGTCGGCATCGATCTCGACCCGTTCCTTGCGCAGCTCGGCGGTGACGACACGGTCCTCGGTGACGGTGTGCTTGCGGATGATGATGCGCTCCCGGACGACGAGGCGCTTCTCGACGACGAGCTGCTCCTCGAACACCGGGATGGAGACCGACCCGTCGGGCAGCGTCTCGACGAGGCCGCTGTCGCCGTCGGCGGCGGCCGTGCGCTCGACGTCGGCATGCTCGACGCCGACGGCGACAACCTCCTCGACCGGTTCGGATTCGACGACCTTGCGGGCCCGGATCCGGCCGGCCTCCTCGCGGGTCGTCCCGACGGCGAGTTCCTCCTCGGAGCGGACGACCTCGGCGACGTCGCGATCCTCGTGGTCGGCGGTCATCGCGGCCTCCTGACGATCAGGCGACGGTCGTCGACGAGCCCGCCGACGCCGCCCTCGCGGGTGCGGGCGACGAGGGCGTCGGCATGGCGGTGGTACCGCTCGCCGAGCTTGCCGCCGAACCAGCCCGCGGCGAGGGCGGCGACGGCGCCGACGACGGCGCTCACGACGGCGGCGATGCCGGTCCGGTCGCCCGAGAACCACTGCGGGAGGTCCAGGTTGGCCAGGACGTCGTACTTCTCGCCGAGCCAGGCGCCGAGGGCGGCGAGGCCAGCGGCGAGCAGCACGAACAACAGGGCCGTCACCAGACCGTTGCGGCCACCGTCGTACCGCGCCACCCGGCCTGCCACCCACCCGCCGACGAAGAAGGCGACGAGGAGGACCACGATGCCGGCCACCAGCGCACCGACGGAGAGGTCGCCCTCGTCGGCCTCGCCGAGCTGGTAGCCGATGCTGCCGGCGGCGCCGGCGAGGCCACCGAGGAGCACCATCGTTCCGAGCGCGGCCAGCAGGCCTGCGACGGTCGAGAGCAGGTCGAGGCCGCCGAAGTGCCGCCTCGCCTCCTCGACGCCGACGTCGTCGCCGGCCCCCCGCACGCGGATCCCTCCGGTGCGCACGTCAGCCGCCGCCGACGGCAGGTCGTGGGCTCGGTCGTCGCCGACCGATCGCTCGTCCATGGTGCTCCTCTCGTGGCTCGTCCCGCTCCCGGGTCAGCGACCCGGGACGTCGCCCTCCGCCTCGATGCGCTCCTTGCGCACGTCGGCACTGACCTGCTGCTCCTCGGTGACGGTGTCGGTCTCGAGCCGCACCCGTTCCTTGGGCACGACCTGCTTCTCGACCACCGGCTGCTCCTCGGTGAGCACGACCTCGTGCTCGGCCTCGGTGATGTCGGGCCCGCTCGTGGCGGCGGCGACGTTGGCGTCGGTGATCGGTTCCCGCTCGAGGCGGGCCACCTCACGCTCGACGGGGACCGTCGTCGTGACGTTCTCGGTGACGACGTACTTCCGCAGCCGGGCCCGGCCGGCCTCGACCCGCTGGGTGCCGACGGCGACCTCCTCCTCGGAGCGGGTCATGGCGTCGTCGGTGCTCGGCCCGCTGGTGTCGTACCCCGTGGTCGCCTCGGACCGGTCGTAGGACCAGTCGCCGAAGTCGCGGCCGTAGTGGTCGTACAACCGGCGCTCCTCCTCGGGGCTGAGGTGACCGTCGGCGGCGGCGTTGGGCGCGTCCTTGACCAGGGAGGTCTCGTACGGGACGCGAATGTCGTCGCCGGCGGTCGTCGCGCCCGAGATCGGGACGAAGCTGAGGTTGCCGCCGAAGAACCCGGTCTTGACGGCCAGCCACTCCGGCTGCCCGCTGGCGTCGTCGAGGTACACGTCCTCGACGGTGCCGATCTTTCCGCCGTCGCGGTCGACGAGGGTGCGGCCGACCCACGCGGTCGCGTCGCTGCTGGGTGTGTTGGTCACGGTGCTCCTTCCGTCAGGGTTCCGGGGGACAGATTCAGCGGGTGGTCCTCGTCGTCGTGACTCCGGCGTTCTCGGTGCCAGCGCCCGCGGCCGGCGGCTGGCGGAGGTCGAGGCCCCGGGTCGGCCGGGTCTGCTGGCGGACGACGGGCAGCTCTTGGTCGAGGCGGCTCAGGGCTCGCTGCCACCGGTCGCGCATGGCCCAGATGCCGCCGCCGCCGACAGCGACGACGGTGACGCCGACCACGATGGCCAGCAGGGCGTAGAACAGCCCGGTCACGATGGCCGGGGCGATCTGGAGCTGGTTGAGCGCAGCGAAGACGCCGACGACGATGATCGCCCCGGCGACGCCGTTCGCGAGCGCACGCCCGTAGGACAGGCCGCCCAGGGTCGCCTCGAGCAGCTCACGCACGGCCGCGGCGATCGCCGAGACGACGACCACGATCAGGATCGCGGCGAACACCTTGGGCAGGTACGCGATGACCGACGCGAGCAGGTCGCTGACGGGGTTCGTGCCGAAGACTCCGAACGCCATCTGGAGCACGAAGAGGAAGAGGGTGTAGAAGACGAGCCTCCCGACGACGTCACTGGCGTCGTACTTCGAGCTCTCGAGCGCCCGGCCGATGCCGCCGCGCTCGATCGCACGGTCGAACCCGACCCCCTCGAGCACCTTGTCGACGACTCGTGCGATGATCTTGGCGAAGAAGTAGCCGATGACGAGTATGACCAGGAAACCGACGAACTTCGGGATGAACGCGGCAACGTCCGACCAGGCGTCCTCGATGCCCTGGCCGAACTCGATGTCAGCGACAACTGCGGTCATGACGCAACCCCTTGTGCGGCGAACGACCGGTCCTTCGTACCCCAATCCGGCGACAGCGAGCCGTGCTCATTTCCGAATTTTCGACGCCGTATTGATGCAGCACGGCGCGTCGAATTGACGGCCGGACACCGTGCGGTGAAGCCGTCGTCGCCTGTCACGAAGAGGAACGCGCCAGAGGGCGCGCCATGACGCGCCAGCTCACCGACCGCGAGGTCGAGGCGCTCGAGCCCCTCGTCAGGGGCATCGTCCGCCGCCGGGTACGCGACGACGCGGCGGTCGACGACCTCGTCCAGGAGGCCTTCGTCCGCCTGGCGTCGGCCCGCGAGCGCCTCAACGGCGGTGCCCTCGCCCCGTACGCGGCGACCGTCGCCCGGACGGTTGTGATCGAGGCCGCCAGGCGCCGCGACCGACTCGAGCGCCACCTCCCCCGCATGCTCGACCGCCTCCCGCCGGCCGAGCCAGAGGACCTCGTTCTCGACGCCGAGGAGCGCAACGCCGTGGAGGACGCCCTCGATCGCCTCCCACCAGCCGACCGCGCCGCGCTCGTCGCCCACGAGGTCCACGGCGCCCCGCTCGACGCCCTGGCCACGGCGACGGCGACCACGCCCGGGGCGGAGGCGGCGCGACTGGCCCGGGCCCGGGCTCGTCTCCGGGTCGAGTACCTCATCGCCCTACGGCGGGTGGACCTGCCCGGCGACGCCTGCCGGCCGGTGCTGGTCGCTATCTCGGCCGGCGACCGTCGCCGGCAGCGGACCCTCGCCGCCGGCGACCATCTCCTGTCGTGCCCGACGTGCGCGTCGCTCGCCCCGCCCCTCGCCGAACGCCGCCGAGCCCTGACCGCCCTCCTCCCGTTCGCCGTCGCTGTCAACGGCGGCCGCCGCCTCGTCGACAAGGCCAGAGCGCACCCGGCGGCCACCGCGGCTGGAGCGACGGTCGCGGCCGTCGCCGTCACCGCCGCCGTCGTCGCCGCCCGACAACCCGAGACGCCGCCCCCTGCCCCGGTCACCGCCGCCACGTCCGCCGAACCGGCCGATCCTGGGCCGACCGAGCCGTCCCAGGCGACGACCACGACGACCGCCGTCACGGTCGCCCTCACCGTGGGCGACCGCACGCTCCTCGACCTCGCCCCCGACGAGCTGGAGGCGTTCGCCGGTCACCGGGTCGAAGCGTCGGGCGTGCAGGTCCTCGGCGTCCCCGCCGACGAGGGGTTCTGGGTCGGCTCCGGCCCCGACCGGCGGATCTGGGTCGCCCTGGAGGGCACTGGCGAGTCCCCCGTCGACATCTCGCCCGGCCAACGCCTGGACTTCGTCGGCACCCTCGTCCGCAACCCCCCCGGCTACGCCCAGTCGCTCGGCCTGCCCCCCGCCGACCAGGCGGCTCTGACCGCGGCCACTCACCACATCGCCGTTCCGTTCCAGGCTGTCACGCGCAGCGACTAAGGGCTCCACCCGGTCGCCGGACGTCGTCGCCCACGCCGGCGACCAGGTCGACACTGGCGCCGAGGTGGAGAGCTACGCCAACGACTTCATCGCCCTCCACCTCCGCCAGATCGCCGGCGGGATGACGTACAGCGAGCTCAGCGAGGAGTCGAGAGCCCCGAGACGAGGAGCTGGCCGGCCAGGGTGCAGGCCGCCTTCCCGGGGGAACCCTCCGCGGGCTGCTCCTCACCACCTTCCGCTTCTGGCAACTCAACCAGGAAGCCCGGTCATGATGGACTATCAGCTTCGTCGGTGCGCGCCTTCTCGCCGTGTTCGCCGCAGTCGGGTTCGTCTACGCCCTCCGTACCTCGAGGACGCCGCTTGTCACGTGACGCAAGCATCCAGGGCGGTGGTGCGGCTGTGGAGGCCGCACCAGGAGCGGGAACGGCCGGCCGTGAGGAGGGCGAACCGACCGCACCCCACGGTCGGGGAGGAGGCCGTCGTATCGCCTCCAGAGCTCCTGCAGCGGGATGCTGGTACAACCAGTCCTCGCCCGGGCGGCTTCTCGCACGCCCGGGGTGTCGGTATTTACCCTGGGGTGTGTATCATCGTCGCATGGCCGAGAACCAGAAGGGCGAGGAACCCTCACTCGGTCGGCGGGAGGTGCAGCGGCTGCAGCGCCTCGAGCCGGTGGCCCGCATTCGCACCGCCGCCGTCCAGATGGAGGGTCATCGCCGCGCGCTGGCTGCGTTGGCGGCCATTCGAGCGGACGCTGTCGACGAGCTGCTCGCCCGGGGCGCGACCCAGGCGGATGTGGCCCGGGAGTTGGGCGTGTCGCCGGGCGCCGTGGCGAAGCTGCGGGCCCGCTCGTCGGGCACGCCGGCAGGCATGTTCACGGTCGGGGAGGCTGGCCGTCGTCTTGGGATGCGAACGACCGAGATACTGCGACTGGTCGACGCCGGCGAGCTCGACGCGGTAGTGGAGGGCGGAAGGATCCTGCTCCCGCTTGCCGCCGTCAGCGCTCTCGGCCGTGGCCGGTCTCGGGCCAGTGTCCGGCCAGACGGTCGGTGAGCCGCTCCACCTGCCGCTGGAGCTCGAGCGCGAGGCCGATCATCTCGGTGGAACTGACCACCTCGGTGGCGTCGGTAAGCGCGCCCAACAGCTCGATGGCCTCGTCACGTCGGAGAATGACCTTGGCCGGGAACCGGTGGCCGGCCACGCACTACACCGCCGTCCAGAGTGGCCGCCCGGGCGTCGTCGCAAGGGCGATCACGACCAGCGCGTAAGTGGCCGCCTGGGCGGGTCGGCCCGCCGGCGAGAACGGCTCAACGCGTCGAGTGCGGCCCGAAGGTCTCCGCTCACGGCCCAGCTGGGGGGAACCTGGCGGGCCGGCTGGGGCGTCGTCGGCTGAGCTGTCGACGGCTCGACCAGGCTGGCATCCCTGGTTGCTCCCGATGTCGCGCAGTCGCCGAGCCCCGTTAGCCGAGCAGCCAAAGACTCTGAAGGAGGTACGCCCGCCCCGCTCCCTCTTACGACCGGTGACCGTCCGGCGCCACGCCCACTGCGCCCCGACCACGCCTGTACACGCATGACCACTCCCCCGACGAACCGTCGCTCCGCCGACGCCAAGCCGTTGTCGCCGTCTATCCGGACACGGCGAGGTCGACCTGGACGAGGCACCCGGCTTGTGGGGTCAACGGCCCGGCCAACGCCAAAGGCGGGCCCTGTCCCGTCCGGAGAGCTGCCGTGCCTCTGCCACCCGGCCCGCCCCACCCCCCGGCCCGCCCGCTGCGGGTCGTCGCCTGGATCGACCCCGCCCTCCACCACGGGTTCGGCCTCCAGCACCCTTACGTAGAAGTCGCCTGGACACCGGTCCTCGGGCCGACGGCCGTTCTCGCCGCCCGACGCCTCGACCTCCTCCTCGGGCGCCATCCCGACGGCGTCGACATCGACGTCGCCGACCTCGCCGCCCAGCTCGGCGTCGGCGCGCGCGGCACCGGCGGCAAGTGGTCACCCATCGTCCGCTCCCTCGAGCGTCTCGAGCGGTTCGGGTTCGCCCGCTGGGACCCCCACACCGACCGGTTCCACCTCCGAACCGCCGTGCCCGCCCTCCCCCGCCAGCTCCTCGACCGCCTCCCCGCCACCGTCGTCGACGAACACCACGCCCTCCTCCGACGTCACCTCCGCCACCTGGGTGACCGGCCGCCGGTAAGCGAGCGAGCCGGCGTCGACAGCGGACCATCGGACACCAGTCCTGGCAGCCCCGCACCCCTCGACCCTCGCGCCCACCGGCTGCGGGCCCTCCCCGGCGGCGGCGCCTCGCGCCAGCCTCGCGTCCGGTGACGGCCGCCGAAGCTCGCCGCCATCCCTTGCGCCGCCGGCGGGCCGCCGGGTCGGCACGCCCGCGCCAACCGGCCGCCGCCGTGGCCGGCCGGGCCTTGTGGCATGGGCAGCTCGCGTCGCGCGCCGGACTGTGGGAACACGCCTCGGCCGCCGTGCGAGGCGGCCCGATCCCGCCGATACACCTTTGCAGGTCCCCCTCCGGGGGACCTGCGCGCCGGGCTCGCGCGCGGTGAGGCTCACCGTCACCCCGCTCGGTTCGAACACCGGAGGACCGGCCAGTGCGGCGGCGGCCGCCGTCGCGTACCTGCAGGGATCGCCGACGACCGCCCGGCAACTCCTCGGTCCGCCGGGACAGGGAGACATGACGGCGTACTACGCCGACTCGATGGAGGGACCCGGCCGGTGGGTGGGTCATGGCGCTCGGCGCCTGGGCCTCGACGGGCACGTGGAGCCTCTCGACTTCGCGCGCGTCCTGTCGGGGCGCGACCCGCACACCGGGGCTCGCCTGCTGGGCGCGTCGGGCAGTGCCGACCGAACGTCGCTGGCGGTCGGCACGGCTGCGGCGATCGCCGAGGACGGCGAGCCGCTGTACGCGCTCAACGACGTCGCGCGCCTGGTCGGGCGTTCGGCGCGCCAAGTCGCCGAGCTCGTCGCCGCCGGCGACGAGCTCGTGTCCGACCCGCCAGCGAGACCCACGTGGCTCCGAGCGGAACCGACCGAGGCGTGTCCCGGTCGAGGGGGCAGGCGCGTGCGCGCGAGCGAGATCCTGCGCTTCCAGGCGCTCCTCGAGGACGGCCCGTCCGCAGACGCCGTCGCAGCCAGCGGTCCGCCGAGCGACGAGCTCGGGCTCGCGGCAGCCGCTCGACTGCTGGGGGTCGACCGGAGCTACCTCCGCCGGTGCTGCCGTACGTGGCTTCGCGAGCACGAGCAGATCGGGGCGACGGAGGACGGTGGAGCGACGTACGCCAGGGCGTGGCTCGAGTGCACAAGAGGCACTGGTGGCAGCGGTCGCCTCCGCGTCACGAGGGCGGCGCTCGCGGACTTCGCGCGGCGCCGCCGGCGTGCGACGGCCCGGATCGGCTTCGACCTCACGCTCTCGACTGAGAAGTCGGTCGCCATCGTCACGATGCTGTCCGAGGGAGCGCAGGCCGAGAAGATGCTCGCTGCCCTCGACGCTGCGAACACGACGGCGCTGGACTACATCGAGCGCAAGGCTGCATTCGCCCGGCACCGAGGGGAACGTGTCGGCACCGAGGGCCTGGTCGTTGCGTCGTTCCTCCACGGCACCAGCCGAGCACTCGACCCATCCCCCCACCGGCACAACGTGGTCGCCAACGCCGTCACCGACCGGGATGGCGTCGGCAAGGCGCTCGACGCTCGCTGGCTGTATCGAGAAGCGGCCGCTGCCGCCGCCCTCGCGACTGCCGAGATGCGGTGGCGAGTGTCGAGGGACGTCGGCGTCCGCTGGCAGCGGTCGAAGAACGGGACGTGGGAGGTCCAGGGCGTCCCCGAGGCCACCGTCGCCGAGTTCTCCACGCGTCGCAACGAGATCGACGAGGCCGTGGCAGACCTAGAGGAGCAGCTCGGCCGGTCGCTCACCGGTACCGAGATCGACGTCGTCGTGAAGACGACGCGAGCGGCGAAGACGCCGACGACCCGCGCCGCACTCACGGAAGGATGGTGGAAGCGCGCCACGGCGACAGGATTCGACCGAGCCGCCCTGCAGGCGTGCTTCGGACGGGGTGGCGAGCGACGATCTCGGCCAACCCGGATCGCAGACCTCCTCTTCGCCTATCTGGCTGGCCCCGACGGCGTCACGGCCGAACAGGGTTTGTTCCGTCGCGGCGACGTCATCCGCGCCATCGCCGACTGGTCCGTCGACGGAGCGGACGGCGAGCAGCTCGTCGTGATGCCTGCCGCCGAGGTGGAGCGATGGGCGGACCGATTCCTGGCGTCCGACCACACCGTTCTTCTGTCGGATCCGGCCGCTCCCACCGACGACGAGGTCTTCACCACGGTCGACCTTCTCGCCGTCCAGGCGAGCATCCACGCCGCCTTCGACCGCGTGTCGAACGGCGGACGCCGGTTCGGGCGGGACCAAGTGGAGGAGGCCCTCGCCGTGCGGCAAGACCTCTCGAGCGACCAGCGCGAGTGGGTGACGGAACTCGTGTGCGACGACCACCAGTTCTCGTGCGCGATCGGCCACCCGGGAACGGGCAAGACCTACGCGCTGTCGGCGGCGGTCGACGTATGGTCCTCGGCCGGGCTGCGCGTCCTCGGCGCTGCCGTCAAGGGCGACGCAGCCAGACGCCTGGGCCGGGCGACGGGCGTCCCGACCGAGACGCTCGCCTGGTACCTCGCAGCGACGACCGACCCGACGCGACTGGTCCTCGACCAGCGGACGGTGCTCGTCGTCGACGAAGCGACGACGATCGGGGATCGCGACCTGGGCCGCCTCGTCACTATCGCCGCTCAGACCGGCGCGACCGTTCGCCTCGTCGGCGATCCGGCCCAGCACGGCGCCGTCGCCGCGGGCGGCACGTTCGCAGCACTGGCAGCCCGAGCCGGCACACCAGAGCTCACGGCGAACCGACGCCTCGGGGACCAGGTCGACCTCGAGGTCGCGAGAGCAGTGCGGCAGGGGCGCATCCGGGACGCCTTCCGAACGATGGAGCGCGAGGAGCGTATCGAGGTCGCGCCCGACGTTCGTCGCCTGTACTCGGCGATGGTGCTTCGCTGGTTCGTACAGCGGAACCGAGGGCACCACCACCCGATGGTGGACCGCCGCCACCGCACCCGCCGCATCCTGAACGAACTCGCACACCGCGTCCTGCAGGCCACCGGCGAGGTCAGTCGAGCCGGAGTGCAGACGAGCGACGGCCGACAGTTCTGCGCCGGCGACGAGGTCGTCGCCGGCCAGCCGGCGCGCGACCTCCACCCTGCGGGCCACCCGCAGGCTTACGTGCGCAACGGCTCGCGTGGCGTCGTTGTTGACGTGCGCACCCAACCAAAGCCGGGATACGACACGTTGGTGGTCGACTTCGAGGACCTCGGCCGCGTCGAGCTACCGCGCCGCTTCTTCGACCCTGCGACGCCAGCCGCTCGCCGGCCCGTCCGCTCGCTCGACCACGCGTACGCAGTCACGTCCTACGCCGCCCAGGGCGCGACATTCCCGACGTCGACGAGCGCCGTCGGACCCGGCATGACGGCAAGGGAGCTGTACGTCGACATCACGCGCGGGCAGGGGCACAACCACGTCGTCGCCGTTCGACCCGACGACCGTCGGGACTCGGCGCACCTACCGAGGGCGCCGGAACATCCTCTCCTCGACGAGCTCGCGCGCGTCGGCGCCCCGGCGGGCGAGCCCACCGGTCACACCATCGCGGGAGACGCACTGGACGCCGCCTTGCTCGGCCGAGGTCGGTCACTCGCCGCGCTGGCCGCGGAGCGACGACGCGCGGAGCGACACGCCGACGAGCGGGCGTCCCGACGGCTCGCACACGCCGAGGCCCGGAAGGCGAACGGCGTCGCTCGTGCAGCAGTGGCCGACCCGCCGGCCGAGATCCTCGCCGTCTTGCCACCCCGCCCGTCGGTTCCCTGGCTCCGCTCCCTCTGGGAGGAGACGCTCGGCGACATGGCCGTCGACCGAGCGAGGCGGCACGGGACGCTCGCGAGCGACACGGGGAACATCCGCGATGCGACGCCGTCGCGCGGCGCCGAAGCCACGAACCACGACACCATTCGGCGTCGCCTCGAGACGCTCGACGAGGCGCTCGCGATGACGTCGCAGCGGGCGAGCGCCAGCCGGGCGCCTTCGCGCCCAGTGCAGCTCATCGACTAGGAGGCTCGGCCGCTCCGCCGACGACCAACTGACCTCCACCCTCGACGCGAACCGACGTCGAGACCCGGCCGTCCGCGTCGCACAGCACGACGAACGGCCCGTCGTCGGCGCCCTGGCACTCTCGTGCGCCGAGCACGAGCGCTTCGTTGCCTGACGCCGCGAACGACAACGAGGCGACCCCGCCGTCGTCGAGCACAAGGCTCGCCCGGGACCGACCGGCACCGTCGAACAACTCCGCACCGACGACCTGGCCGCCGTCTCCGGCGGCGCCGAGCACCCCGACGACCACGCGTGGCCGACCGTCTCCGTCCACGACCTCGAGCCGTCCCGCTCGGACGACGCGACTTCTCCACCACCACCTGAGCACTCGTCGCACTGGCGCGACCTCCGATCCAGGCGGAACCCGAGGTGGCCCGAGCGGCGGGCGCACAATCCGGTCGCGTAGGCGACGTTGGCATTCTACCAGTGTTGCGCAAGAGTAGACGCAGCGACCACCTGCGCCGCTCCGCTCTCCTAGGAGACTTCTGCGAAACGCGTTGCCGCTGGTAGGCGGCGCGTTCCGGCGGTCGGTCGGCTGCGGCTACGCCACATCGTGGCCTGTTCTACCCCATGCCGCCCGGCCGGTACGGTGCCCGGATGGGCAGCGGGCATGACCACGCTCACGGCCGGGTGGACCCGTCCATCGTCCGCTCCCGTGCCGGTGTGCGGGCCGTGGCGTGCAGCCTGGCGGTGCTGGCGGTTACCGCGGTGCTGCAAGCGGTCGTGTTCGTGGCCTCCGGGTCGGTGGCGCTTCTGGCCGACCTGGTGCACAACGGCGGCGACGCGTTGACGGCGCTGCCGTTGGGGGCGGCGTTCCTGCTGCGCAGCGCCCGAGGCGAGCGGGCCGCCGGGCTGGTCGTGGTGGCGGTGATCTTCGTGTCGGCCGTGGTCGCCGGGTACGAGGCGGTGGTCCGCCTGCTCGACCCCCGCGACCTGGACAACCTCGGCGCGCTGGCCGCCGCCGGGGTGGTCGGGTTCGTGGGGAATGAGGTCGCCGCCCGCATCCGGCTCCGGGCCGGGAGGCGCCTGGACAGCCCGGCGTTGGTGGCCGACGGCGCCCACGCCCGGGCCGACGGGTACGTGTCGCTCGGGGTCGTGCTCACCGCAGCAGCCGCGGCGGCGGGGGTGTCGGTGGCCGACCCGATCATCGGGCTTGCCATAACGGCGGTGATCCTCAAGCTGACGGTGGACGCCTGGCGCACGGTGCGCGCCCCGGTCGGCTGACCTACCGGAGCCGCCCGGTCGCTTTCGCCCACCGTTCGACCTCGGGCCAGTACCAGATCAGCCCGATACGCAGGCGGGTGACGGGCTGCGGGAAGTCGGGGTGACGCGTGCGCCACTGGTGAACCTGCTCCGGGTTCTTAACGCCGAGCCGTTGCGCGATCTCGGCCGAGCCGACCAGCTTGTCTACGTCGAGTCGGCGGCCCACCACCGACGACGGTAGGCAGGTGGCAGCGCCCGCCCGGCGGAACCCTTGCTAAGAATTCTGAGCAGACGTACGGTTCACGACCGGACCACCAGCCCCGCCTCACCCTCGGCGTCATAACGGCCGACCCACCGAGAAGCGCACTGGCGGGAGATCCCCATGGCCCTGGCTACATGAGCGACCGGCATCAGCTCCTCGCGAACCCGCCGCACCAACAGACAGCGACCATGGAACGTCAAACGGGCGTTACCGTGACCCACGAAGACCTCCGGGAGGTGAAGACGGCTATCTCCGCTGCACCGGAGGTCTTCGCCTACGTCAACAACCCGTCACCAACGTCATGGCCGAGTACAACTAGTCGGCGGTCGACACGCCGAAGCGAAGGTGGTTGCCGTCAGGGTCGGTGAGGGTGAACTCCCGCATCCCCCACGGCATGGCCTCGATCGCTGTGACAGTGGCGTCGGCTGCAGTGAGGCGGGTGTGCCACTCCTGCACGTCGCCGACGGTCAGGTAGCAACCGGCACGGTTCGCCAACGGGTCGAAGTTCTCGGCCAGGTCGAGGTTGAAAACGTCGTCGTCGTGGAGGCTCACGAACGCGAACCCGCCGCCCTCGTAGAGCCGCACGTCGAACCCCGCCGCCTCGTAGAAGGCGACGGCGGCGTCGAAGTCACCGACCGGGAGAATGGGTGTCGACTCAACCCCGCCGAGCTGCGAACGGAGCCACCCGACGCACACCTGGCAGACCTGCACATCATCCCGGCAGTGCAACGCCGCCAGCCGTTCCCGTTCCTCACCGCAGCAAGAACAGGCCATCGCGCTCGTCGTCCTTCGGCTCGTCCTCGTCCTGAGGACCGGCCGCAAGCACACCTTGCACGAACGTCGCCGGGTCCAGGTCGACCTTGACGCGCTCGTCGCGTTCCTCAGGCGTCGGGTGGTGCTTGGTACCCACGTCCGCCACGCTACCGGTCGAGCCAGTCGCGCCCCTTGTTGTAGAGCCAGGGCGCGGCGTCGAGCAATCGTTCCAAGGCGACCAGTGCGGGTTCGTCGCCGTCGAGCAAGTAGGCCAACTACCTCCACGGTCCAGCCCGGCAGGGTGAGGTCGAGTGCGGTCTGTCGTGCGTGCTCGGCCGGGTCGTCGTTCCCACCGTTGCCGAGCTGGGCCGTAGCCTGTCCCATCGTCGGCACCTCCTGGGGTGTCGGCGAGCGGGCAGTCGCATTCTGCGCCGAAGCTGCCCGTCCAGGCCGCGATCTACCACCTCGCCAGCCTGGGCGGGCATCTTCGCGTCCGGCCCGGCGTGCGAGTAAGACTGGCCGTCGTGTGCGGTAGCCGAGCAGCGGAGCTAATCATCCCGACACCCGTACCAGCGGCGACGACTCTCACCAATCCCTGCTAGCCGACGCCGCTCGTGGGACGGAAGGTCGACGTGGACGACATCGTCAGCGCGACGGAGATCGCGCAGCGACTCGGCGTGAAGCGGCCGACGGTCGTGCACGACTGGCGCCGCCGCCACCCCGAGTTCCCGAAGCCGATCGCTCGGACGGCGCTCGGGTTCCTCTGGGCCTGGCCCGACGTCGAGCGCTGGGCACGGCGAACTGGCCGCGTGAAGGGCGACTGAGAGGCGGGGCCGAGACCGCCGGCTCGACGAGTAGGCGGCGAGCGAGCACGCCCAACCGCTCGCTCCCCTTTCCTGCCGTCGTCGCGCGCCGCTCCTCGACACACGATCGCAGCTTGCGTGCGCCCGCCCCGAGGGTCCGCTCGCGGGAGGGGGAGGACCAGGTCCGTCGAGTCGGGCGCGTCGCGGTGTACCCGCGCCGTGGCGCAGCACCCAGATCTAGCGGCCGAGTTCGTCCATGCCCGAACGACGCTCCCGGGGTAGCGAAGCCAGATGGAGCCGCCACCCGGCGATCGCTGCGCGGATCCCCGACACACGCTCGAGCGGCACACGGAAGTCCTCGTCCCGGAGCCGCACTGCGCGGTCAAGTGCCTCGACGAAGAAGGCGGTGGAGAAGCCGCCGTCCTTCTCCTTTGCGCGTCGGAGCAGGTGGTCGAGACCCAGCGGTCGACGACGGCGGCGAGGTCGGCGAAGTCGCGGCCCTCGCCCCGGTCGAAGATCGCGAGGACCTTGTCGACGGCCAGCTCCTCGGCGGCGAGCGCCCGTCCCGCTGGGCTGGGCTCCGGCGGCAGCAGGCGGTAGTCGCTGGCGAGGTCGACGTCGGTGGCGGCTACGCCGTCGGTGACGACCAGCCGGACGAAGCCGTCCACAGCTCGGTTCGTCTCGACCGTAAGTCCCGCCTCTTCGAGGGCGGCCACCAGGTGCGGGAGCAGCTCGAGGACCCGCTCTGGGCGGGTAGCGAAGTAGTCGAGGTCACGGGTCGTACGGTCGACGTCGCCCCGAGCGATCAGCGCACCGCCGCCGGCGAGGACGAAGTCCTCGGCGTCGGGAAGGTCGGCGACGATGTGGGCGACGCGTTGCTGGAGCGGGGTCAGCACGCGAGGTCGACGCCGCGGTGGCGGCGGAACCACGCGGCCCACGCCCGACGCACACGCGCCGGCAGCACGAGCTCCTCCCACTGGTCGAGAAGGACGTCGACGTCGATGTAGCGGCGGACGGCGTCCTCGTTCCCCTCACGTAGAACCTGCTCGTACACCCGGTTGCGGTCGAGCGGGTCGGCGAGGTCGTAGACGATGGGCTGCTCGCCGCTCCAGTCGATGGTGACCGGCAGGGTGACCCGTCCCTGGGCCTTCGGGTGCCGCGGGTCGTCGACGTCGTCGGGGACGGCGACCGGTCGGGCGTCGGGGCCCAGAGAGCGAGATCGGCCGGGGGCCACGACGACCGAGTGTACGAACGAAGGCGCCCGCTTGTCCTCGACCCCGGTGCTCGACGGCGGACGGAATCGTCGATCGTCTCACTGCGTCCCCACCGCCCCGGAGCTTCTCGACCTCACTCGTCTCCGTTCCTCAGCGACCGGCATCGAGCTGCCGTTCCGTCGAGGCGCCGACGCGTCGAAACGCTCCCTCCAGCGGGTGGACAGCCCCGAGGTCGTCGGCGCTACCCGCCGCCGCTTCCAGGCGGTCGGCCAGATCACGCTGCCGCCGCCGGAGGTCGCGGAGGCGGTCCTCGTGCTCGAACGGCCGGCCCAGCCGCTCCGCCGCTGCGTCAGCGGCAGCGGCCGCCTCTGAGGCAGTCGTCTCGTGGCGCAGGACTTCCTCTCCGAGAGAGCGGACGCGGTGCTCGAGGCGGGTGACGAGACGCACCGGGTCATCCAGGCGGAGGTCGTCGGCGGTCACCGAGAAGTCCGACGACGAGCCCTCGACCGAGAGCCGAGCCGACTGCCAACCGAGGGGCTCGACGGTCACCGCGAGACCACCCAAGTCGCCGACGGCGACCGACTCGCCGGCGGCCTCGCGCACGAGGGCTCGCAGTCGGTCCACCATCGCGGCACCAGCCTCGGCTCGCGACGTGTAGCGCTCCCCTCCCACCGTCATCTCGAAGCGGTTCCCTGTCGTGTCGATTCGACGTGACAGCGCCCCGCCGGCGCGTTCCGCCGCCGCCCTCGCCCGTTCGGACCGGGCGCGCTCCTGGGCAACGGTCCGCGTGAGACGCTGCCCGTCCCTGGCGTGGGCCAGGCGAAGCCGCTCGAGCCGGACGACCTCTGCGTCGACCCCCGCCTTCTCGACCAGCAGAGGGTTGCCGGTCGCCAACGCCTTCACCTCGGCGTACGACAGCGCCTGGTCGCCGACGTCGTCGACCGACCGTTCGGTGGTGCCGTGCTGGATCTGGGCGATGAACCGTGCCTTCCGTTCAACGGTTTGCCAAGCGAAGACGTCGAAGCTCTCCTCGGTGGCGTAACGGACGACTTCGACCTGGTCGTGCGGGTTCCCCTGTCGCAGGATCCGGCCCTCCCGCTGCTCGAGGTCCGCTGGGCGCCAGGGGCAGTCGAGGTGATGGAGGGCGACGGCCCGCGCCTGCACGTTCGTCCCGACACCCATCTTCTCGGTCGACCCGACGAGCACCGCGACCCTCCCGTCGCGGCATGCGGCGAACAACTCCGCCTTGGCGCGGTCGTCCCGCGCCTCGTGCACGAAGCGGACCTGCTCACGAGGCACGCCGAGCTGGACGAGCCGTCGGCGAAGCTCCTCGTACACGGACCACTCGCCCGCCTTCGGCGTGCCGAGGTCGCAGAACACGAGCTGCAGGGCGCCCCGCCGGCCTGCTGGTCCGGGCGTGTCGTACACGGCGTCGCAGGTGTCGCCCCAGAGCGCTGCGATGCGGGACGCGGCAGCACCGACCTTCGACGGGTGCTCGGGCGGCAACCCCACGAGCCGGAGGTCGAGCGCAGCGCGTCGGCCGTCCCCGGTGATCTTCAGCATGTTGTCCTCGGATGGCGGGACCTTGCACGCCCGGACCGCCTCGGCACGGCCCGCGAGATCGCCGATGTACCGCTTCAGGCCGGCAGTCGCGGGAACGACGACGGTCTCGGGTCGGCCGCCGGCCAGGCGTGGCAGATCCACGCCCAGTTCCTCCCGCCCGACGACGTCGGCGACCGACCGGTACATCGTGACGAGCTCCGGGACGTTCCTGAACCGCGCGAACCGCGTGGTCATCCGGTAGCTGGCGCCGTCGGGAGACAGCTCGACCGACGAGACCGTCTCGCCGAAGGCCGCGGCCCAGGCGTCGAACGGCTCCACCCCCGAGGCGGCGAGTTGCCCGGGCGCCAGGAACGCCTGCATCACGTGCATCTCGGCGATGCTGTTGGCGATCGGGGTCGCGGTGGCGAACGTGGCGATGCGCCGCCCGCCGCGGGAGCGGAGGAACTCGAGCTTGAGCTCGAGGTCTTCGGCCCTGCGGCTCCCCGCCCCGCTCACACCCTCGATCCGCGTGGGGAACTGGCGGTTCTTGAACAGGTGGGCCTCGTCGACGAAGAGGTAGTCGATCCCCGTCTCTTCGAACGCCACCCCGTCGTCTTTGGCCCTTTCGTCGAGGAGGGCTTCCAGCCGCTGCTCGAGGCGGAGCGCCTGCGTCTCGAGTCGCTTCACCGACAGGCCCTTGCCGGACGCAGACGACGCGGCCGCCTCCCGGAACGCGGCGATCCTCGCCCGGACGAAGTCGGCCCGGAACGCGTGCGACACGGGGATCCGTTCGAACGCCGAGTGCGTGATGACGACGGCGTCCCAGTCGCCTGTGGCGCATCTGGCGGCGAAGTGGCGGCGGGCGGCGGGCGTGGTGTCGTCGCGCCCGGCGAGGAGGACCTGAGCCTGGGGGTAGAGCTGGCCGAACTCGCGGGCGACCTGGTCGAGCATGTGGTTGGGGACGACGATGGCCGGCTTCGCGGCGAGCTGCAGCCGGCGGAGCTCCATCGCGGCCATGACCATGGTGGCCGTCTTGCCTGCACCGACGGCGTGGGCGAGGAGCACCGTCGGCTCCGAGACGATCCTCCACACGGCGTCACGCTGGTGGCGGTGGGGCCGGAAGCCGACGGCCAGCCCAGGCAGCGTGAGGTGCGACCCGTCCCAAGCCGGGGGCACCCAGCGGTTGAACCGCTCGTTGTAGCGGGCGGCCACCGCCGCGGCCCGGTCGCGATCCTCCCAGACCCATGCCGCGAACCGAGTGGATAGCTGCTCCTGCTTGGCGCGCGCCGCGAGCGTCTCCTCGGCGTTGCCGACGCGCCGGCCGTCCACCTCGTCGGTGACGGTCGCCTGCCGCTGGTTCAGCGCAGCAGCCAGGAGGGTGAGGCCGTCGGCCCTGCCGGTGCCCCACTCGCTCGTGAGGGCGACCGTCCGGCGGGTGCCGATCGCGGCCGTGAGCTCCCATGTCGCGGTCAGCGCGTCGTGCTCGACGATCGTCGACGGCGAGGCCAGGACCTCCGCAGCGAACGCCTCGACCTCCGACGCGTCGATCCAGGGCGCACCCGGCCGGGTGTCGATCACGTCGGGCGGGAGGTCGTCGGGCACGACCGCCTCGAGCGCGGCCACGTTGGCCGCCCACCGCTCGTCGCCGGTGAGGGCGCCCCGCGCTTGGGCGAGCTTCGCCCGCACGTCGCCCGAGAGGTAGGTCGGCGCCGGCACCAGGCGCCCCGTCGAGGGGTCCTCCCAGACCGAGCCGTCCAGCCGTTCGCGGGCGGTCCGCTCGTCGACGCCGAGGAGCTCTGCGACCCTGCCGAGATCGGGCTCCCCCCGCTCGTCGAGACACACCGCCAGGGCGTCGGCCGGACTGGCGATGTCCGCATGCTCGGCCGCCGGACCCACGACCCGCCGGCCGAACAGCGGCGCCTTCGCCGACGTGCCCGTGTCCCGGTCGTAGACCTCGAGAGCGAGGAGCGCCGAGAAGCCGGGGTCGGTGCGGAAGCCGCCCATCCGGGGCCGGACGCGACGACCTCGGTCCTCCCCCGTCTCGGCGCCGGTGCGGCCTGAGGCGACGAACGTCGAGCGGTTGAGCGGCCCCCAGCGCCTGGCGTAGGCGTCGTAGAGGTCGTTCAGGCGTTGCAGCGCCGGTAGGTAGCCGTCGTCGGCCGCCGTGGCCTGGCGCGCAAGGAGGTCGAACAGCGCGTCCCGGAGGTCGCACAGGGCGGCGAGCTCCCGCCGGTCGGACGCCGGAGCGGGGGCGTACCGCTCGACACGGCGACCGACGAGCCGCGCGAACCCCGACTCGGTGCGGACGATGCTTCCTTCCCGGTGCCACGGCTCGACGTGCGCCAAGGGGTCGTCGCGCGAACGGCCGCCGGCGGGGTCGGCCTCCGGCAGCCAGGTCGACCTGGTCGCACGACCGTCGCCGACGACGGTGGCGACTGCCGCGCGAAGCGCCCCTGCCGCATCGCGACCGTCACTTCGCACCGTCAGCTCGCGGTCCCGGTACATGCCTCGGCCGAGACCGACCGTCCCGAGGACGAGCTCCGGGCGGGCGGCGATGTACTCGTTCAGGACGACCGGCCCGTCGGCGGTCTCGATCTCGACCGCCTGCTGCCACGGCGGGCCCTGCGCCGGAGCGGCGCCGTCACGCCGGCGGCGCAGGACCAGGAGGTCGATCACGACGTCGGTGCCCGACGACGCCGCGAACGTTCCCGCCGGGAACCGGACGGCGCCGACGAGGTCGGCCAGACCCGCGAGCTCTCGGCGATGCCCGCCGCCCACCGCGTCCAGCGTGTAGCGGGAGGTCAGCGCGACGACGAGCCCTCCGGGTCGCGTGAAGCGCGTCGACTTGACGAGGAAGTGGTTGTGGATGCTGTGCCGGCCGCGATTGTGGACGGGGTCGTGCAGGACGGCCCGCCCGAACGGGACGTTGGCGATGACGAGGTCGACGAGGTCGTCGACACGGGTCCGTTCGAACGGCTCGCACAGGATGGTCGCCTCCGGGTGCAGCAGTCGAGCGATCCGAGCGCTGACCGGCTCCAGCTCGACGCCGACCGCGTCGATCCGCACGTCGTCCGGTACGAACGCGAGGAGGTTCCCACTGCCACAGCCCGGTTCGAGCACCCGGCCGCCGGTGAACCCGAGGCCGGTGGCAACCTTCCACATGGCCTTGCAGACGTCCGCCGACGTGTAGTGGGCGTTGATGGTCGACCGGCGGGCCGCGGCCCACTCCCGGTCGTCGAGCAGGGAGCGGAGCTCGTTCCGCTCGGCGGCCCACTCTCCACTTGCTTCGTCGAACACGGCGGGGACGGCTCCCCACCCGGCCCACCGCCCGAGCACAGCCATCTCGCCGGCAGTCGGCTCCCGGCCCGTGCGCTCGACGTCGAGCAGGACCCGCACGGCGGCGAGGTTGGCCCTGATCTTGGCTGCGCCGCCGGGCGGGGCGAGGTCGCTCTGGTCGCTCGGGCGCCACCGTGGCCGAGGGCGCTCGACGGCCGGCGACTCCCCTAGTCGATCCCCCCGTGCTCCGCCAGGTATTCCGGCAGGACCGCCTCCTCGGCTCGGAGCTGCGCCATCGAGCGCAGACCCACCCTCTCCGTGAGGTCGTCCGGTTCGCCAGCGCTCGTCTCGGCCCGGTAGTACGCCTCCGCCAGGTCGGTCACCTCGTCCGCAATCCGCTGCGCCAGATCCTCGAAGTACCGGTCGGGCTCCGGGATCGAAGCCAGCCGCACCGGGTCCTTCCGGGCGAGGTGGTCCCGGACGGTCGCCGCGTAGCCGTGCATCGTGCGCTCGCCTCCCGGTCGGGGAGTCTTCGAGGAGCGCGTCGAACGTGAGCTGTTCGGGAGCGCTCCGATCCCGTGGCGTCACGCTACCGCTGGACGGCGCGGCGCCTGGTGGTTCCGGTCACCGGCCAGCCTCGCGACCCTTCGACGCGGTGCGATCGCCGGCGGCGACGAGGTCGGCTGCCGCCCGCACCTCGTGCCGCTCGCCGACCCACACCTCGGCCGCCTCGAGCTGCAGCCACCTCGGCCGCATCCCGAGCGTCGCGAGCGCGGTCGACAGCGTCGGGTCGTCCGCCGTGGCACCGACCACGACGATCGCGACCACCCGGGCGGGGTCGAACACGAGCTCCACTGGCCGCCGCCCGAGGTGGCCGGCGGCCGCGACCTGGTACCCGGCGGACGCCGGCTGATCCCCGGCGGAGCGGAGGTACCCGCCCGGCACCGGCTGCTCCGCCTCACCCACGGCGGGAACGTCGGCCGCGCCGGCCGCGCGACGGCGGGACGGCGCCGGCCGCCCGCGCGCGAAGTGAGCGCTCGGCGTACCAGGGCCGGGTTCGCACGTGGATCGGCGGCAGCGTCCCGTGGACGAGGACGGCGTCGCCCGGCCGCATCTGCCGGACGACGTGGGCCGGGGCGAGCTGGACCTCGGTGCCGGCCTGGGTCACCGAGCCGCGGCGGCTCCCCAGGCCGGTGTCGGTGGAGCGCTGGAGGGTCGCCGCCTGCTCCTGCCCGAGGAGCCGGGCGACGGTGTCGAGGCCACCTAGGTCGGACATCGAGGCGTAGAACAGCTTCGACAGGTGGTTGGTCAGGATCGACTCGGCCTGCTCGCGGTACGTGGCGTCGATCTGCGCCCGCGACTGCCAGACCGTCACCAGCAGGATCCCGAGACCGGCGACCGTCGAAGCGAGCTCCGGGAGCGACCGGAGCGGCGTGTTACCTGCCTCGTCGAGGACGACCAGGAGCTGCGGGTCAAGCGGCCGGCCGGTCGCCGCTACCCGCGCGAACGCCTGCTTCAGGATGTCGTTGAGCAGGCCCCCGAACGCCGGCGCGAGGCGCCGCTGGTCCTCGAGCGGGGCGCAGAGGTACGCCGTGTTCGCCTCGGTCAGGAGCCAGTCGAGGTCGATGTCGCACGTCCGCGCCGACTCGGCGACGCCCGGGTCGGCCCACGGCCACACGACGGTCTGCGCGGTTGCGTACACCGACGAGCGGGTCCGGTCCTCGAGCTGCCAGACGGCCAGGAGCGCCTTCGTCGCCGCCTCGGCGTGCGGGACGATCGCCTCGTCCCCGGATCTCAGCAGCGCCTCGAGCAGCACGCGCACGACGCCGGGCGTCTCCTCCGTCGGGCGGTCCTGGGTGAGCACCCACTCGACGACGTCGCCCATCGCCATCCCCGGCGTGATCGCCGCGACCCAGAGCAGGCCGGAGAGGAGGATCTCGGCCTGCGCCAGCCAGAAGTCGTCGCCCCCCTCGCGACCGGTGCGGGGAGCGGCGTCGACGAGGACGCGAGCGGCACGCTGCGCCCCGAAGGTCGTGCGGGCGTCGCGCAGTGGGCTCCAGCCAGCGGCCGCCGCCCCGGTGCAACCCGTCGGGTCGTAGACGCGGACCTCCCCGATCGACGAGCGCCACCGCCGCGTCGCCTCCAGCAGGTCGTTCTTCACCGACGAGAGGACCGCCGGCCCGTCCCACTCGAGCACCCCGCTTATGACCGCGGTCGTCTTCCCGCACCTCGACGGACCGATCAGCGCGACGGCCCCCCTGTCCGCCCGCCGACTGCTCCCGGGACCGCGCCGGGCGGCCGCGCCCGATCGGTTCTCGGTGGCCAGAAGGTGCCCGCCGGGGACGGAGCGGCCGAGGATGAAACGCCCGGGCTCTGCGCGGCCGACCAGGAGTGCCGCCATCTGCCGCCGTCTGGTGGCGAATCGGGCCTGCGTGTCGACACCGAGCCGTCGCCGACGCTCGAGGCCCCACCGCCGACGCGGCCACTTGACCGCCGCGGACAACCCGACCGCGAGGATCGCCGCCGCGATCGCAGCTGTCGCCGCCCAGTAGGCCCCCGGCCCCGGGAGGCCGGACCTCCACGGTTGGGGCCACGCTGCGCGCGGATCGCCGAGCGTCGTCGGTAGCAGGCGGGCGGCGAGGACGACGTCGTCGATCGGCGGGCGGACGAGCCCGCCCCCGGTAGTTGCGATGGCCAGCACGGCACCCGCCCACACGACGACGAGGACCGCGCCGAACACGCCGGCGGCGAGGAGGACCAGTGCGCCGAAGACGTCCGAGTCGTCGGGTGCCACGTCGAGCCCAAGCCGGCGGCGCGCGCCCGACCGGACGCAGGCGAGGGCGCGCCTCCTTCGCGCGACGAGTCGAGCGAAGCGAGGGCGTCGCACGACCCCGAGGCCGACGCCGTGGTCGTTCGCCCGGCCGCCCACCAGGCGCGCCGCGCGAACCAGTGAGCGAAGCGCGTGTCCGACCCTCCGGAGGTCCTCGTCCTCCCAGGAGTCAGCCCGTGCCGATCGACACCCGCCCGTTCGACCGCGAGTGGGACCGCCTCACTCACAGCCGCGAGGCCTCGTACGCCCTCGCTCAGTGGCGAGACGAACCACTCCTCGCCGCCGAGTTCCTCGACGATCTCGTCGACCGCACGCTGTCGGCGCCACCCGCGACTGCGGACGCTGTGCTCGCCGCTCTCGTGCGACAGGCCCTTGCCGGCGACAAAACGGCCCCCATGGTCCTGCTGCGCTGCCTCAAGCCGGGGCTGAGCGCCCTCGCCGTACGGCTCGCGTGGACCCCGGAGCGAACCTCGGTGTTCGACGACCTCGTCGCGCTCGCCTGGGAGCGGATCGTCACCTACCCGATCGACCGCAGACCGTCGAAGATCGCGGCGAACGTCGTCCTCGACGTGAGGAAGCGCTACGTCGCCGCGCTGACGCCCCCGTCCGGCGAGCTACTCGTCGACGACGTCACAAAGCACGCGCCGAGGGATCGCTCTGCCGAGCAGGCGGCGCTCGAGGGGATGCACCACCAACGTGGCCGCGACGATGGACTCCGCGCGCTCGTCGACGGGGCCGTGTCCGCGGGGGCACTCACGGCGGCGACGGCAGACCTCTTCTGGCGCTGCCGTGTGCTGAACGAGGATCCGAGTGCCGTCGCCGCTGCTACAGGCGTCAGCGTCGACAGCCTCCGCCGGAGATGCCACCGGGCGGCGAGCGTCCTCGCCGGCAGGCTCGGCATGCCGAGCGGAACGCGCCGCACGCGCACGGCGGGTTCCCTCTCCCCCGACGTGAGGGCGGCCGTCGTCCGATACGCCCTCGATCACCCCGACCACGGTCCCCGAACCATCGCCACACGTCTCCGGTGGGTACAGCACGGCGGGCACGTCGACAGCCACGGAAGCGTGCACCAGATGCTTCGCGACGCTGGGCTGAGCACGCGAGAACGCCGGCGAGCAAGCCGCGATCAGGCGGCATGACGGCTCACGGACACACCGGCACATCACACCAGAACGTCTTCACTGAGGATCATGACGTTGGGGGTTCGAAGCCTCCGAGCCCCCGCATCTCCCGTCGCCAAGTCGTGCTCAGCGCCACGCCGCACGTTCTGCATGCAGTCAAAGGGAGCCCTCGTCAGCTCGGCAGCACCGGTTCGAGGTCGAACGCATCCGGTCTCTCAGCCGTGGCCACGGGCCGCCGCCGTGGGCTACGTAGTACGTCGGACGCCGGGTCGTCATGGCTAGGCGGTGAGAAGTCGCAGGACGAGCACGGCGGCCGACAGGAGAAGCGGGACCGCCGGCATGGCGAGGCCGTTGGTGTCGCCGACGCGGAGGTGGCCGACCGCGGCTCCGACGAAGTAGGCGACGAGACCGGCGGCTGCGGCGACGCCGAGCGGCGCGAGCCGCAACCCAGGATGCCGGCCGCGCCGGCGACCTCGAGACCGGCAAGGACCGGGAAGTACCGCTCGTCGACGCCGACGGCAGTGCGGACCTGTTCATCCTTCTGGATCTTCTTCATGGCGGAGCCGGCGACGGTGACGGCCAGCACGACGGTGACGATAACCAGAGCGATGAACATCGTTGGTCAGTTGCTGATGGCCGGGGCGGCCTGGCGGTAGCGGTCGTCAGTGAGCTGGCCGACGAGGAAGACGGCGATGTCGGCGCGTGTCATGGCGGAGCCGACCTTGTCGACGCCGAGGAACCCGGATCGGGTCGTGTTCTTGGCGGGTGCGTCGTTCGGGCTGGTGATGCGGGCGATCGTCCAGTCGAGGGTCGAGCTGCGGACGGCGTCGGTCATGCCGTTGAGCTCGACGAGCGCGTTCGGGAACGCGAACCGGGGCAGCGTCCGTAGGACCTTCGCCTTGAACGTCGGGCGGTCGCGGTCGGCGGCGACGGCGGGAGTGGCGAGTCCGATGTAGCGGCGGACGCCGGCGGCTTCCATCGCCTTGACGATGTTGCGGGTCCCGTCGGTGACGGGAGTGCCCGTGGTGGTCCGCTTGAGCGTCGGGCCGAGGGCGCTGACGACTGCGTCGGCACCCTGTACGGCCCGGGCGATCGCGGCCGGGTCGTTGAGCTCGCCTTCGACGACAGTGAAGTCGGGATGGGCGACGTCGAGTTTGGTGGGGTTGCGGACGTAGGCGGTGACGTGGTGCCCTGCGGCGAGCAGCTGGTCGACCACCTGGCGGCCGATGTGGCCGGAGGCACCGAAGACGGTGACGTTGAGGGGGTTGGTGGTGGTCATCGCTGGTCGAGCTCCTTGCGGATCTGGGGGAGGACCTCGGTGCCGAGCAGCTCGATAGCCTCGAGGAAGGTCGCGTGCGGCATGCCGCCGACGTCCATCTGGAGAATCTGGCGGCTGTGGCTCAGGAGGTCGTGGAGGTGCAGGATGCGCTCGGCGACCTCGTTGGGGCCGCCGGCGAAGACCATGCCGCCGGCCTCGTAGTTCGCATCACGTCCGACGGGCGGTGCCATGCGCCGGCCGATCTCGGCCGAGCCGGTGACGAACATGCGCTGCTCGTGCTCGAGGTAGGTGCGCTTGGCGTCCCGGTCGTTCTCGGCGACGAAGCCGTGGACCGCGACGGCGATGTCGGCGTCGTCTGCGAGGTGGCCGGACCGTGCCCACGCGTCGCGGTACGCGACGCCGTACTGCGCCCAGTGCTGGGCGGTGCCGCCGAGGATGCCGAGGAACATCGGGACGCCGAGCTCGGCCGCCCGGTAGACGGACTCGGGGCTGCCGCCGGTGCCTAGCCAGATCTTGAGCGGCTGCTCGGGGCGGGGCAGGACGAGCGTGTCGACGAGCGGCCGCTGCCGGTGGGGGCCGTTCCAGCTGATGCGCTCGCCCCGGTTGACCGCGAGGAGCAGGTCGAGCTTGGAGGCGAAGAGCATGTCGTAGTCCCGCTCGTCGAGGTCGAAGAGCTGGAAGGTGATGTCGGAGGAGCCCCGTCCGGCGACGACGTCGATCCGTCCCGGCGCGATGGCAGCCGCGGTGGCGAGCTGTTCGAACACCCGGATGGGCTCGTCGGTCGACAGCACGGTCACCGTCGTGCCCAGCTTGATGTGGTGCGTCGACGCCGCGGCCGCGTTCACCATCGCCGTCGGCGACGACAGTGGCATCGACGGCGTGTGGTGCTCGCCGAAGCCGAAGTAGTCGAGGCCGACCTCCTCGGCGACCTGCACGGCTTCGAGCGCGTCGCGGATCGCCTGAGCAGTCGGGCCGCCGGCCGGCGTGTTGCCGAACGTATACACGCCGAGTTCGAACGGCTTGTCGGTCATGGTCATCGTTCCTTTCGTGCGCCGAGTCGGCGCTCGCCGTTGCGTCGCATGGCGAATCGCATGCGGCGGGGGCTCGGGGGCAGGGGTCCAGGAGTCGCGGCCGAGGCGCGGAACCCGTCGAGCAGGACGTGCACCAGCCGCGCCGACGCCTCGGCGGTGATGCCGTGGGCGCGTTCGACGAGCCCTGCGTTCGCCATCAGCAGCAGCACCACGTCGACGGTCGTGAAGTCCTCGCGGAGCACGCCGGCGGCGTGCGCCCGGTCGACGAGGCGGACGAGATCATCGAACGCCCGAGACCGGAGCCGCTCGACCTCGGGCGCCGTCGACACGTCCATCGTGACCAGATCAGCGATCCCGCGATCCGACGCCTGCATGGCGCCGACGGACCGGACGTAGGCGGCGAAGCCCTCCCACGGATCCTCCACATCGAGCGCCGCTTCGACCGCTGCGACGTGCTCCGCCATGCGGTCAGCGAAGACGGCCTCGACGAGGTCAACCCGGGTCGGGAACCGCCGGTACAGCGTGGCGTTGCCGGTGCCGGCCCGCTTCGCGATCTCATCCAGCGGCGCGTCGAGCCCGTGCTCGGCGAACACGGCACGAGCGGCGGCCACGATCGCCTCGCGGTTGCGAACCGCGTCGGCCCTGAGCTGCATGGATCCCATAACCATCAGAAAGTGGGGAACATTCCCCGTTTTCCCGGGGTTGGACGACGCGTGACCTCCAAGACCGACATCCCCCCTACCCACGCGGACCTGCTCGGCCCGAACACCGCGGTGCTGACCACCGTCGGCGCCGACGGGCTTCCTCAGTCCACCGCCGTCTGGTTCGTGGTCGACAACGACGGCACCGTGAAGACCTCGATCCTCACGTCGCGGCAGAAGTACAGGAACCTCGCCCGCCACCCGAAGGCGACCCTGTTCATCCTCGACCCCGCCAACCCGTACCGGACCCTCGAGCTCCGCGCCGACGTCGAGCTCACGCCCGATCCCGACAAGACGCTGCTGCCGAGGTTCGCCGAGCGCTACAACGTTCCCGTGGAGGTCCTCGAGCAGTCAGGCGACGACCGCGTCATCGCCACGCTGACCCCCGTTCGCGTCGTCGCCAATGGCTGACGCGCGCGTCGACGCTCTCCGCTCCTCCGTCGCCCGGCTCCACGGCCTGGCGGTCGACATGAGCGACGCCGACCTCACTCACCAGGCATTCCCGACCGAGTGGACGATCGCCGACGTCCTCTCCCACCTCGGCTCGGGCGCCGTGATCACGCAGCGTCGACTCGAAGACGCGCTCGTCGGCACCGACACGCCCGACGACTTCGCGCCCGGCGTCTGGGACACGTGGAACGCCAAGGACGCTGTCGCCAAGCGGGACGACGCGCTCGCCGCCGACGCCGAGCTGCTCGCCCGCATCGACGCCGTGACCAGCGACGAGCGCGCCGTGTTCAGCTTCTCGATGGGACCGATGAGCCTCGGCTTCGACCAGTTCGTTGCCATGCGCCTCAACGAGCACGCCTTGCACACCTGGGACATCGAGATCGTCCGCGATCCGACCGCGATCATCCCCGACTCGGTCGCCGAGCTCGTCGTCGACAACCTGGACCTCGTCGCCCGCTTCACCGCGAAGCCAACCGGCGACACGATCAGTGTCACCGTGCACACGAGCGGCGCGGAGCGAACCTTCGCCGTGGAGCTCACACCCGAGACGGTGACCTTCGGGCCGTCGACCGCAACCGCTGACGTCGAGCTGCCAGCGGAGGCGTTCGCTCGGCTGGTGTACGGACGACTCGATCCGGCCCACACCCCACCCGGCGTCGAGTCGACCGCAGTCGCCCTCCTGCGGCGGGTATTCCCGGGCCCGTAACCGCGAGCACACGACGCGAGGAGGGGTTGCACCCCGAGGGCGCGCTTCGGCTGACAGCGCGGTGACGACGATCGGTGACATGACGCAGCGTTCGCCACCCTGCTCGGCGCCGCCGAAGTCCGTCGGAGCACAGCCCGGCACACATCAACGCCTCGACCACTGGCTAGTTCCCCGACGGAGAGCGGGCTGCCAAGGTTTCGATCAACATCCGGCAGTACGTCGCCGCAGCACCGACTGCCAGGTGAGCGTGACGCGGCGCGAGTCCGACCACGGCGGAGGTTCATCCGTGGTCAGGGCCGTATTGGTTCCGCAGATCCGCGACGCCTATCGCCAGTTGCGAGAGGTTCGGGAGGATTCGCTTCGGGATCTCCACGCCGGGCTTCGTGGCGCGAGTGAATCCGGATGCAGCTAGTACACCTTGGCGAAACTCGGGTTGACCGATGAATCGGTCAAAATGGGGTCTACCTCCAACTCGGGGAACACCGCGTCACTGATGCATGCCCGTATGTCGTTGAGCCAATAGTAGGCGTCCCTGCCGCGGAGCCGGGCGGGTTCCTTGAGGCTTATCGCGAAGCTGAGGTTGACCTGCATGTCCACTTTCGCGAGATGGGGGGGGACGACCAACTCGAAGAAGGGTGTGCCCGGTTCCAATATGTTTGCGATGTAGCGGCCCTGGACCCCAGGTTCGTACACGTAGGAGTGGTGGCTTGGCGTCCCTATTCCGATGAGTGCGAATCGGTGCTTGTCCCGGTCAGACAGTTCTCGGAGGATGGACAGTGGGTGCCACTCGGGTTCCTCCTCAGTCTTGTATGGCTGCAACCGTTGGACGCGTGCCTGCACCCGAGCGGGCAGATAGGCGATCGCTCCCCGCCGCCTCGCTTTCCGAAAGTCCGTCTTGTAGCCCGCGATCGGGAAGAACGGCCTATTGGCCTCGTCCGGGGTCAGGAGTCGTCTGCAGTGCAGTTCGGAGAGGCTGTAGATGAGGTTGTCGAGGGTCGCCCGGAAGTTGTGGAGGCAGTCGCCGAAGATGAGGCCGAGCGCGGGGTCAACCGGCGGGAGGTCGGCATCGGGGTCCAACGCCCACTGCCGACGGCAACCCCCGTCCTTGTGTTCGACTCTCAAGGGGGGATAGGCGTAAGCCTCCCGGAGGGGCGCAAGGGAGCTGTTCAGGAGTTCGAGGTGCTGGCAAGCCCACGCAAACCGGCGGCGGCACTGCTCAATGCTCATGGGCGCTCAGAGAGCGGTCAGGCCGCGGAAGGAGCGCACCGATCGTGAGTCTGCTGCGCTTCTCGGGCGTTGTCGAGCGCCACCGCGACCGAGCGAGGATCGTTTGATCGGCGTGCAGCCGCACCCGCTCCAGCCGCGGCACCCGCAGGGCCGGGACGCCAAAGCTGTGCTTCAAGCGGCCGAACTCCCAATCGATGGCGCCGCGCTGCCGGTGGGCTTCCACCAACGGTCAGTGCCGCGGGTACCAGCGTGTGCAGCCGGTCGGCGTTGACCCATCGGGAGGCCGGTCGGCATTCGCCGGAAGGGCAGCGCCACTTGGACGCCTGCCGATTGAAGTCAGAGCCGGCGAACGTCTAGGTGCCGTGCTCGCACTCGGGCGGCCGGTCCTTCCCGGCGCGGACGACGGGCGTCTGGCGGAGGGGGGGATGATCGGCCGGACGCCCTGGCTCGCCCTCGTCGTAGACCGGGTCGACGTCGTCGCCCTTGTCCGCGATCACGTGCTTCAGGTCTATGCCGACGGACCGGGCCGCGTCGAGCAGCACCCGGGACGACGGGTGCCAGTACGTCCCGAGCGGACCGACCCGCCACGCGACCGGGAGGCCGGTCGTCGCGCACATCGCGACGTGGAGCTTGTAGCCGTAGTAGCCGCCACCCTTGCGGGTGCTGATCGAAGAACGGTGCGCCCCACGAGGCGTCCGGGTGGGAGAACACCGTGCGCCCCTGGCCCGCCATTGCTGAGGAACCTCTGTCCGTTGGCGTAGGCCGGCATGTCCGACCCGTCGATGGCGACCGTCGTGCCGAGGCCGGGGTGGTGCTCGTGCAGCGCGGCGATCACGCGGTCGAGCGTGTCGGCCAGCAGGTCGGAGAACCACCGCTCCGGCCGAGTCCGGCAGAGCCTCCGCCGCGAGCAGCTTAGTGAGCGGCGCACGTCCTTCGAGGTCTGAGGTGCCGACAGCTTCGCCGGATCGCAAAGCACCGGCGCTCCGACAAGCACCGGCCGCGCGTCAACGCTGCGACGTGTTACGCAGTTTGCGCGCTAAGACGCCTCGGCTTGACATCAACGGGATCTCGATGTGGAGCGACCTAGCGTCGTCGCTGCGTGGTTAATTGCCGTCCGTAGAGTCTGTGGGAATGCGGGGCCGGCTTGCCGAGACCACGAACTGAGGTCGCACCCGTTACGCATGGGGAGGGCGATGATGTTTCGGGATCCAACCTCCTCCAACATGCGGCTCAGTGACGCGTTGCCCGCGGCGCCGGCCGCGTCTCCGTCGAGGGCAAGCACTAAGGGACCCGGCCCCCGAGCGAGGCGTAGCGCCACCGCCGCATTCGGCATCGCCGCACCGAGCAACGCGACGGACGGCAGACCCGCACTGGCAGCCGTCAATGCGTCGCAGAGCCCTTCGGCGACGACCGTCGGAGCGTCGCGAGCGGTCGCGTCGATGAGGACGACCTCTGCGACCCGGGGGTTCGGTCCGAAGCGCCGAGCCGCCGGACTCGTGTACTTCGGGCCGCTGCTACTGAGGCGCCTGAGCTGGACGTAGCGCACGTCCCCGTCCTCGAGGACCGGGAAGGTGACGCCCCTCCCCCTCGGAAGGCCGTCGGCACGTGCGAGCACCGCCGGGCCCGGGTCGGCACCGACGCGGTTAACGCACAGGACGTCCGGATCGAGGCGCCGCGTTTCGACCAGCCACCGGCGCATTGGGTTCCCGGCCGGTGACCAGAGGTGCTCCTCGCATGCCTCCACGTAGGCGAGGAGGTCATGCCGGGCGTCGTCCGAGAGCACACTCCCCTCGTTGGCTTGGCCGGGCGCCGCCCCGCGGCGCTGGGCCGGCGTGCCGGGCGCGACGGGGCGAATGCCGGCGCGGGCGGCGAGGTGCTCGAGAGCCTCCGCGACGGTCATGCCTCTGGCGGTGACGAGGAGGTCGATGGCCGTGCCCGACGTTCCCGTCGCCCAGCAGGTCCACCGCTCGACCCCACGGTGGGTCCGGAAGATCGTCATGGGTGGCGTCTTCCCGGTCTGCGGGTGCCCGGGCACGGGCGACGGCCAGCGAGCGCCGGTTCCCGAGCCCTTGTGGCCGCCGAGGAGCTCGTCGGCGAGCTGCCCGAGGTCGACGCGAGCGAGGATCGCGTCGCGGTCGTACCGCACGGCTACGCGGCCGACGTGCTCGACCGCATGCGTCCGTCGGTGTCGACGAGGCCGTCCTCGCCGGGTCCGACGACGTGGGCGACGACGGCCGTGCGCTCGCCGAGCCGCCACAGCGCCCGACCCCGAACGAGGCGGCGGACGACCTCGCGCTCGACCTCCCGGAGCCCGAGCAGCTCACCTCCGATCCCGGCGACCTCGCCGGGCGCCTGGCGGAAGACGACCTTGGTCGCGGTGTCGGCGAGGAGGCCGGCGGCGATCTTCGCCGTCGCCGACCCATCGTCGGCCTGGGCGGCGAGGTCGCTCGGCCGGTGGGCGACGGCGATGTTGGCGACGCCGTAGGAGCGGCCGAGCTTCCAGGACGACTGGAGGTAGCGCGCCATGCGGAGGTTGCCGAGGAGCCAGTAGGCCTCGTCCAGGACCTGCACCCACTGGCGTCCTGTCCCCGACGCCATCCGCTCGGTGAGCCATCCGTGCGTCGCCGCCATCACGAGTGGGAGGGCCTGGCGGTCGGAGTGGACGGCCGACAGGTCGAGGACCAGTCCGGGGCCGTCCCAGTCGACGCGAACGGTCGACTCGCCGTCGAACATGCCCCGGAGGCTCCTGCTCAGGAGGCGGTCGAGCTCGAAGAAGACCGGCTCCGCGGCCCGGACGAGCTCGTCGGTGCCCTTGTGGCAGCGTTCGGCCATGTGCGCCGTCGGCGTCCGCAGGAGGGCCGCCACGTCGGCGAGGGTCGGCGGCGTCGTTCGCCGTGCCCCTCGGCTGGCCTGCTCGACGGCAGCCCAGAGCACGGCGTCCTCGAGGGCGGTGAGGGGGCGGTCGAGCATGGTGCCGACGAGGGCGGCGACCATCTCGGCTCGGCGGCCGGCCTGCCGTTCGACCTCGTGGCCGTCGGTCGCCGCGTCGCCGTCCAGCGGGTTGATTCGGGTCGAGCCGCCCGGCGCGAGACGCACGACGTCGAAACCGAGCGCCTCGGCGAGCGCGAGGTACTCGCCCTTGGGATCGCAGACGGCGGTCCAGCGCTTCGCGCCGTAGACCGCCGTCTGGCGGTACAGGTAGGACTTGACCAGCGAGCTCTTCGCGTTGCCCGGCTCTCCCATCACCCAGACGTTCGGGTTCGTCACCAAGCCGGCGTCGTACGCCTCGAAGGGGTCCCACACGAACGACGCGCCACCGGCGGTGACGTTCGTTCCGAGGTAGACGCCCCGGTCACCGAGGGGCGCCTGGACAGAGCACGGGTACAGGCTGCAGACGTGCGCCGTCGTGCCCCGGTGCCTGGGTAGCCGCAGCAGGGGCCGGCGTCGCCTCACCCGGTCACCATCCGGCCGAGTCCCAGGCCGAGGGGGAGGCTGGCCGTGTACGCGAGGTCCTGTCGCCCGTAGAGCGGCCGCAGGTCGACGCCGTGCTCGCGTGCGAGTTGCTCGACCGCGTCACACCCACGCTCGAGGGCGTCGACCGAGCTCGCGGTCACCCGGAGCAGACCGGCGTAGGCAAGCTCGGCGTGGCCCGCGACGAGCTCCTGCTCGCGCTCGGCGACCGCCTGCTGGGCGCGACGGTGATGGGCGTCGACGCGGCGGCCCTTCTCTTCACGGACGGCGGCGTCCGACTCCAGCTTGATCGCCTCGCGGTCGACGCGCCGCCGGCTGACCGACGGCGCGACCGGTTCGAGGACGACCGTCAGCTCGCGGCGCACCGCAGTCGCCTCGTCCACGCAGCCGTCCCAGGAGAGGATCGGCTCGAGCCAGGCCGGGTGTCGCCCTGACCGTGGCCACGAGGCGACCCAGTAGGTGGTGTGCCAGGCGTCGTCGATGCGGATCCGCCGCCAGCCGTCGTCGGCGGCCATCGGCCCTGCCGACTCG